>VBOC01000111.1:0-11432 GCA_005877655.1 Ignavibacteria bacterium | reverse complement strand
TGCTCTCATGGGGAACACCGGCCGGACAAGCTCCGGAACTCACCTTCACTTCGAGGTGTGGAAGGACGGCGTGCCGGGCAACCCACAACAGTATTTATTGACCACACAATAAAGGAGTCTACCCGAGTGAAAACTGAAACAGGCAACGAGGCGATGAGTATCATCACGGCGGGAACCATCTGTGAAGGCAAGCTCCGCAGTCCGGGAAGTATCCGCGTCGAGGGCCGGATCGTGGGCGAGATTGTTGCGGCGCAGACTGTCTCCATCGGAAGCTCCGGTGAGGTTGAAGGCAATGTGTCCGCGAAAACCGTAACGGTCGGCGGGAAGGTGAACGGAGGTGTCCTCGCCCAGGAGAAGCTGGTCTTCGAATCCAAGGCGGTAGTCCGCGGCGATGTCCGGGCGGCAAAGTTGGTGATCGACGAGGGGGCCCTATTCGACGGGAAATGTATCATGTCGGACTCAAAGGGGATGCCCCCGCAGATGAGCTCCGAGGTGAAGCCGGATCTCCGGCGGCCCGATCAGAAGTAGCCTTGCCGTGGAAAACCCGGATCGGGAGAAACGGAATTCGGGTTTCGCGAACTATGGCAAATCCCTCCGGAGCGTCGGGCCGATCATCGGCTCGGGGATTCAGCTCGCCACCTCTGTGGTCCTGATGTTCTTTCTCGGCAGGTGGGCGGACGAAAAGTTTCACACCGCTCCGTGGCTCCTGATCGCCGGCATATTCTTCGGCGTCGGCGCGGGCCTCTACAGCTTCATCAAGACAGCGATGAGTGTCGGGGGAGAGGAGAAGGGAGAGGGCCGCAAGCCGGGATGATGAAGATCGACTGGTCATTCCCCCGGCGAGTCTTCATCACGCTCGTCATCGTCGGGGCAGGGGGGGCGTACCCCCTCTTGAAGTACGGAACAAGCGAGGTCAGAGAGGCGGTCCTGATCGGAGCCCTGATGACAACACTGAACGTTCTGGCCGGATATGCGGCAATTGAGTACTCCTATGGCAAATCAATGACGACCTTTCTCACATACGTGCTGGGTGGAATGGGAATCCGGATGGTCGCTCTCGGAGCCGTGCTGGTGCTCCTGATCAGGGTTTTCGGATTTCATACAGAACCATTGGTCTGGTCGATTGTAATTTTTTATGTGCTGTTCCTGGCTCTTGAGATCTCGTTCATTCAAAAGAAATTCACACACACATGACCGCGGACCTTTGCTGTGCCCTTTGACGCAGCACGAATAGCCGGCTTGCAGGAATATCTTCCCGACAGCGTCCGGGTCACCTCCCATACCGGGGGCGGGGGAGATGTGGGGGGAGATATCTTCGGCAAGCTGCTTCAACACGTGCGGGATTCGCATGAAATCGATACTCCGTGGGGAGAACTCTCGCTGCCACACTATCCCCCCGTGAGCATCGGAGGCGTCACGATCGATTTGTCAATTACCAAGCACGTGCTGTTCGTCTGGATCGCGGCGCTCATCCTCTTCACCATCGCCATGATGGTGGGAAGGAAGAACCGGAGGGCAATGGTTCCCTCGGGAGTCGGCAATCTCATCGAATCAATCGTCGTCTTCATGCGGGATGAAGTGGTCGTTCCGAATATGGGAAAAGGGGGCGTCAGGTACATGCCATACCTTCTGACCACGTTTCTCTTTATCCTCTTCATGAACCTGCTGGGACTGCTTCCCTACGGAGCGAGCGCGACGGGCAATATCAGCGTGACGGCGGGCCTTGCGATTGTTTCCTTTATCATGATCCAGCTCTCGGCAATCCGCGAACAGGGATTCGGCCGATACCTTGCCCACCTCACCGGCGGCGTACACTGGGCGCTTTGGCCGATCATGATCCCGATCGAAGTGCTCGGTCTTTTCACCAAGAATTTTGCCCTTTGCATGCGGTTGTTTGCCAACATGATCGGGGGCCACATCGTCATCCTCTCTTTCATCGGGCTGATCTTCCTCTTCAAGACATACCTCATCGCGCCCGCATCGATCGGCTTCGCGCTCGGGGTCTCGATGCTTGAACTGTTTGTCGCATTTTTGCAGGCGTATATTTTCACCAGGCTCACATCTCTCTTCATGGGTCTCGGCATGCAGGCAGGCCACGCCGAAGCCGGGGAGAGCCATTGATCACCCACATCCCGCCCCGCGGAATCCCGCAGGACGGGGCCACACTCTATTGAAAGGAGCTCTAGAATGGATCCAAGTACACTCGCCTTCCTGGCGGCCGGAATCGGCGCGGGGATCACGGTCGTCGGCGCCGGTCTGGGAATCGGCAAACTCGCCGCAGCCGCGATGGAAGCCATCGGCCGTCAGCCCGAAGCCGGCGGAGCCGTCCGGGTGGCGATGCTGATCGCTGCCGCCCTCATCGAAGGTGTCACATTTTTCGCGCTCGTCATCTGTCTCATCCTGTCGCTCAAAGTCGGAAAATAGCGGCGCGGCCCGGCCCCTCCTCGGGAGAAGCCGGAAGAGTAAACAGCGTCTATTCTCATCAGGAGATGCACGCCTATGCTTGAAGTGAATCCCGGACTGATCGTCTGGACGATTATCACATTCGTTCTCCTGCTCCTCGTTCTGCGGAAGTTCGCGTGGGGGCCCTTGATCGAGAGTCTCGAGCGGCGCGAGGAGCACATCCGGAACTCCATCGAGCGCGCCGAACAGGCGCGGTCGGAAGCGGAGAAGATGATGGAAGAAAACCGGCGCCGCCTGGCGAGCGCGGAACAGGAAGGCCAGCGCATCCTGACGGAAAGCCGGGCTCTTGCGGAAAAGCTGAAGGACGAGATCGTCGAGAAGGCCAACCAGCAGTCGCGCAGCATGATCGAGCATGCGCATCATGAAATCGAACGGGCGAAGGAAGCCGCCCTTGCCGCATTGCGGGGGGAAGTTGCGACCCTGGCGATCCGCGTTGCAGAGAAGATTCTTGATGAGACGCTCGATGAGAAGCGCCATCGCAAACTCATTGATTCGTCCCTCGACACCCTTCCGGTGAACTAGCGATCATGAGCGAATACCGGGCCGCGCATCGCTATGCGCTCGCGCTGATGGCTGTAGCCGAGGAACAGAAGAAGGTCGGGGAGGTCGACCGTGATTGCCTCGCTCTTGAACGGTTGATTTCAGAGAGCCGCGATTTTAATCTGTTCTTACAGAGCCCGGTGGTCAAAACTCTCAAGAAAAGGCAAGTCCTGGGGGAGCTTTTTGCAGGACGCATCGGCGAGACGGCGCTCAGGTTCGTGGTTTTTCTTGCCTCGCGGGGCCGCGAGCCGCTGCTGAGCGCCATCATCCGGGAGTTTTACCGGATTCGCGATGAGCGGGCGGGAGTCGTCAACGTGACGGCATCTGCGGCGGTACCGTTCACGCCCGCCGAGGAAAAGCGGCTGATCAGCCGGCTGGAGGAAGCCACGAAGAAGAGTGTGCGCGTGAAGTATGTGCTCGAGCGTTCGCTCAAAGGAGGCTTTATCGTGCAGCTCGGCGACAGGGTGTGGGATGCGAGCGTCCGGCATCAGCTCGAAATTGTGTATCGCCGCTTAACGGGGGTGGCGGCGTGAGGAACAGGCACACGAGAACAGAAAAAAGGATTGAATGATGGCAGAAGTAAGACCTGATGAAGTTTCCGCGATCCTGCGCAAGCAGTTGTCCGGATTCGAGAAGGAAATCGACACCTATGAAGTCGGCACGGTGCTGCAGGTCGGCGACGGCATCGCCCGGATCTACGGCCTGGCCAAGGCGATGTCGAGCGAACTGCTGGAGTTCCCCAACGATGTCTTCGGCATGGTGCTGAACCTCGAGGAAGACAATGTCGGCTGCGTCCTGTTCGGTGAGAGCGCGCTCATTAAGGAGGGGGACGTTGTCAAACGCACCGTCCGCCTCGCTTCGATGCCGGTCGGCGAACAGATGCTCGGCCGCGTGATCGATCCCCTGGGCCGCCCGATCGACGGGCGCGGTCCGGTCAAGGCCGGCAAGAGTCTTCCGCTCGAACACAAGGCACTTGGCGTGATTCAGCGGCAGCCCGTAAAGGAGCCCCTCCAGACAGGAATCAAGGCGGTCGACGGAATGATCCCGATCGGCCGGGGTCAGCGCGAGTTGATCATCGGCGATCGTCAGACGGGAAAGACCGCGGTCGCGATCGATGCGATCATCAATCAGCGGTCCACGCACTCCGAAGAATCGCAGAAGCGCGGCGTCAAGCCGATGTATTGCATTTACGTTGCGATCGGACAGAAGGGTTCGACGGTGGCCCAGGTCGTCGCCAAGCTTCAAGAACAGGGCGCGATGGACTACACGACGGTGATTTCCGCGACGGCGAGCGACCCTTCGCCCATGCAGTTCATTGCGCCGTACGCGGGAGCGACGCTGGGAGAGTTTTTCCGGGACAGCGGACGGCACGCGCTCGTGATCTATGACGATCTCTCGAAACATGCTCAGGCCTATCGACAGGTATCGCTGTTGCTCCGACGGCCCCCGGGCCGCGAAGCGTATCCCGGCGACGTGTTTTATCTCCATTCGCGATTGCTGGAGCGCGCCTCTAAATTGAATGAGGAATTGGGCGGCGGCAGTCTGACCGCGCTGCCGATCATCGAGACGCAGGCGGGCGACGTCTCCGCGTATATTCCGACAAACGTCATCTCGATCACCGACGGCCAGATCTACCTCGAGCCCGGCCTGTTTAACTCGGGCGTCCGACCCGCAATCAACGTCGGCATCTCGGTATCGCGCGTGGGCGGGAACGCGCAGACTAAAGGGATGAAGAAGGTCGCGGGCCGCCTGCGTCTGGATCTTGCGCAGTATCGCGAGCTCGAGGCGTTCGCAAAATTCGGGTCCGACCTCGACAAGTCGACGCAGGCCCAGTTGCGCCGCGGGTCCCGGCTGGTTGAGCTTCTCAAGCAGGGGCAGTATGTGCCGATGCCCGTGGAACATCAGGTCGTGAGCCTCTTTGTCGGCACCAACGGATACCTGGATGAAATTCCGCTCGAGCATGTCCAAAGATTCGAGCGCGAGTTTCTCGATTTGATGGAATTGAAGCACCGCGAGCTGCTGGAAGAAATTATCGTCAAGAAAGACCTTTCCGATGAACTTCAGAAAAAGCTTCACGCAGCGGTCAAGGCGTTCCTCGAGGGTTTCAAGAGAGCGTGAGCTCATGATCCGGAACCGCAGCTAGGCGATGGCCACTCTCCGGGAGATCCGCCGCCGGATCGGCGGCGTCAAGAGCACGCAAAAGATCACTAAGGCGATGAAGATGGTTGCCGCCGCCAAGCTCCGCAGGGCTCAGGATGCGGTCATTGCCGCACGGCCCTATGCCCGCAAGATGAAGGAATTGCTCAACCACCTCGCCACGAAGGTTGATGTGAATGTCCATCCTCACTTCGCCGTACGACCGGTGAAAAAGGTGGCGATCATTGTCGTCACAGCCGACCGCGGCCTCTGCGGCGCCTTCAACGGTAATCTCATCCGTGCCGCAGCGGCTCACAGCCAGCGGGAGTACGGAGAACTTCTGGCTTCAGGCGCTGTAAAACTCATCTGCGTGGGGAGAAAGGGATTTGATTTCTTCTCGAAGAGGGGGTACACGGTCGCGCGCAAGTACATCGGACTCTTCGCGGCGCTGCAGTTTAACACGGCTCGGGAAATCGCTGCAGACGCGATGGCCGCATTCCTCGGCGGGGAGTACGACCGCGTCGATATTGTCTATAACGAGTTTAAATCAATAATGCAGCAGCGGATCGTGATCGAGCAGTTTCTTCCCATCGCACCGCCGATACCCCTGCCACAGTCCAAAAACAGCATCGAATGCGGCCGAGCAGGGGGCCCGCATGACGGCAATGGACAATGCCACCACAAACGCCTCCGATTTGATCCACGATCTGCAGCTTTCCTATAACAAAGCCCGGCAGGCCTCGATTACGAAAGAACTTCTCGAAATTGTGAGCGGGGCGGAAGCCCTCCGGCAAGCAAGCTGAAGCCCGGGTAAATCGTCGCATCCCGAAGGGACGCGTCTTCCCCCGGCTGCTCTCCGGCCTGCTGAATCAGGCCATTCTTCGCCCATCCCACCCAAGAACTACCCAGAAAGGATCTCAACCCCGCCTCAGAATCACCTGTTCCGGTGATTGTTTTTTTTCCCGGAATTGATATCCTGAGGGAGGGATTGGCTGAAGCAGTTTCACGAGGGAGATCTCACCGATGTTGCGTTCTCTGCTAATCTTGATGTGCATTGGTAGTCAAGGAATCGCGCAGGTAGGCGAAAAAGCCGGATCTGTGTGAACGACAAATACCATTGAACCCTGCCGCTTAGCCGGCATTCCTGCCCTAATTTCCCTTGCTTCCGGGAAGATTTTTCCCTAAATTTGTACCGAGTCAGTAAAGCGCCGATTCCCTCAAGAGGCGGGAGTGGCGTTTTAGTCTCGTTCTCGTAGTGTTTCCTTGACATCCGATGTTTCAGGATCTAACGGATAAACTAGAGCTCGTCTTCAGGAAGCTTCGCGGACAGGGGAAGATCAGCGAAGCCAATGTCACCGAATCGCTCCGTGAGGTTCGCCGCGTTCTCCTCGATGCCGACGTCAACTACAAGATCGTCAAGCAGTTCATCGACGACGTCCGGACGCGCTCCGTCGGACAGGAGGTTCTCCAAAGCATCACTCCGGGCCAGCTCATCGTCAAGATCATCTACGACGAGCTGGTGAAATTGATGGGGACGGCGAGCGCGGAAATCAGGTTTGCCCCGATGCCTCCGACGGTCGTGATGGTCGCGGGACTCCAGGGATCGGGGAAGACGACGTTTTGCGCGAAGCTCGCCAATCATCTCAAGAAGAAGGGGCATTTCCCCCTGCTTGCTGCCGCCGATGTTCACCGACCCGCGGCCATTGACCAGCTCGAGATGCTGGGGGCGCAGGTCCAGATACCCGTGTTTGCGGAGCGAGGCAGTCGAGCGGTCGAGATCGCGACGCATTGCCTCGACCAGGCGCGAAGGGGAGCCCGCGATGTCGTCATTCTCGACACCGCAGGACGCCTGCACATCGATGAGGAGATGATGCGCGAGGTCGAGACGATCAAAGAGGCCGTCAAACCGAACGAGATACTCTTTGTTGTCGACTCGATGACGGGTCAGGATGCCGTCAACACGGCACGAGCCTTCCATGACCGCCTCAGCTTTGACGGAGTGGTCCTGACGAAGCTTGACGGCGATACGAGGGGCGGAGCGGCGCTTTCCATCAGAGGCGTCGTCGATAAGCCGGTGAAGTTTATAAGCGTCGGGGAAAAACTCGACGCGCTTGAAGTCTTCCACCCCGATCGGATGGCCTCCAGGATTCTCGGCATGGGAGATATCGTGACGCTCGTCGAGAAGGCGCAGGATCAATTTGACGAACGGAAGGCCCAGAAACTCGAAGAGAAAATCAGGAAATCGCAATTCACGTTCGAGGATTTTCTGGATCAATTGCATGAAGTAAAGAAGATGGGCTCGCTCGAGCAGGTCATGAGCATGATTCCTGGCATGAACCGGCTTTCAGGCGGCGCCACGCTCGACGACAAAGCCCTGGTTAGTGTGGAGGCGATCATCCAGTCGATGACCAAAGAAGAGCGGGCGAAGCCGGCGATCATCAACGGCGGTCGCAGAAGGCGCATTGCATCGGGCAGCGGGACTTCAGTCCAGCAGGTTAATAAAGTGTTGAAGCAGTTCGGCGAGATGCAGAAAATGATGAAAACGATTTCAAAAGGAAAGATCCCCCGCATTCTGCAGGGGATGCGACCGCCGCGGTAACGTCGCCCCAAACAACGATGTTCTACTAACAAGGAGTATGAAGAGTGGTAAAATTGCGCTTACGCAGGATCGGAAAGAAGAAACAACCATTTTATAAGATCGTGGTCGTCGATTCACGCGCCTCCCGGACAGGAAAGTATATCGAGGCGATCGGCCATTACAATCCGCGGGCAAATCCGATGGTCATCGACGTCAGTGAACCCCGCCTGTTCCTCTGGCTGAAACGGGGAGCGCAGCCGACTGACACACTCCGGAGCCTCCTGCAGCGCAAGGGGCTCTGGCTCAAATGGGGTTTGATGAAGCGGGGCGCCGACGAAATGCGGATCACCGCCGATTTAGAAAAATGGCAGACGCTTCAGGCTGAAAAGATTCAGCGCGAGGGGGAACGGAAAGCCCGGAGAAAACTTGCCCGGAAGGCGAAGGCTCCCGCGGCCCCGGCTGCACCCGCCGCCGCACAGGCGGAGAAACCGGTGGCTGCGCCCGCGGAAGGATCATGAACTTTGCTGCACGTACCCCGGCGAAAACATCGCCGTTAGTATCGACCGATCGGATGGCGGCTCATCCGACCTCTACTCTATGTCTATCTGGATGGAGGATTTATGAAAGAATTCGTCGAATATATCGCCAAGCAGCTCGTTGACCAACCGGATCAGGTGGCGATTGAGGAAGAAAGTCGGGATGAAAAACTGGTCTTGAGGGTGAAAGTCGCACAACCCGATATCGGAAAGATCATCGGCAAGAAAGGCCGGACTGCCTTCGCGCTGCGCACACTCGTGGCTGCCGTGGGCAAGAAGGCCGGCAAGCGGGTATCGATCGAAGTGATCGACTGACTGCGTGAGTCGGAGCAAAACGCGGGGGGCAGTTGCGGTGGTCTCCGCGGGCAGTTCAAAGTCCGATTAATGACGAGTTCGGCGGATCGGCTCGCGAGCCTTCGGAGGGTCTCACTCGGATCCTCTCCGGCCGAAAATACGCCGTTTGAAGTCGAGGAAGTGAAAGTTCAGGGTAAAACTGTCCTTATGAAGTTGCACGGTCTGGGCGATCGTTCATCGGCGGAGCCGCTGGTGGGCAGCTACCTGTTCATCGATGAAGAGATGGTCGCCGAGCCCAAAAAAGGATCGTACTATGTCGATGACATCATCGGATCGACCGTTGTCGCGACGGACGGGACAATCATCGGCGAGATCGCGGATGTCTATAAACTGCCCGCACAGGATGTGTGGGTCGTGAAGAGAGGGGATGCTCTTGAGATGATCCCCGCCGTCGGGGAATTCATCAAGAAAGTCGACATCGAACACCGGAGGATTGTCATCCAGCCCATGGAAGGCCTCTTCGGCGGCTCGTGAACAATGGACAAGCGCCTTCGGATCGACATCGTGACCGGGTTTCCAGCGTTGGTGAAGAGTCCTTTGAGCGCCGGCATTCTGCGTCAGGCTAAAAAAAAGAAGCTGGTGCAGATCCGGGTTCATGACCTTCGAACTTATACGCACGACCGCCACCGATCGATCGACGATACCCCGTACGGGGGCGGCGCGGGGATGATTCTGAAGCCGGAGCCGATCTTTGAATGTATCGAGAAGCTCCAGTCGAAGCGCCCGTATGACGAAGTTGTTTATTTAAGCGCGGACGGGGAACCGTTCAATCAAAGGATGGCAAACGAGCTCTCGCTCCGGAAAAATCTGATTCTGCTGTGCGGTCATTACAAGGGGATCGATGAGCGGGTCCGGTTCAAGCTGGTCTCGCGTGAGATTTCCATCGGCGATTACGTCTTGACGGGAGGGGAGCTGGCGGCCCTCGTTCTTGTCGATGCCGTCGTGCGGCTGGTTCCGGGTGTTCTGGGGGACGGCGAGTCGATGCTGACCGATTCATTCCAGGACTCGTTGCTCGACGGTCCTGCATACACCAAACCGCCCGAATACCGGGGAATGCCGGTTCCGGGCATCCTGCTCTCCGGCGATCACAAAGCCATTGCCCGGTGGCGGCAGGCGCAGCGCCTCGAACGGACGAAAATCCGGAGAAAAGACTTACTGTGAGAACCCGAAGGAGAAGGAGCCATGGAAAAGCTGAAGCTCGTTGAAACCACGCAAATGAAGTCGGATCTCCCGAGTTTTCATCCGGGCGACACCGTCAATGTCCATGTTCGCGTCGTCGAAGGGGACAAGGAACGCATCCAGCAGTTTCAGGGAGTCGTGATCGGCAGGCGCGGCGCCGGCCTCGGAGCGACGTTCACCGTAAGAAAGATATCGAACGGCGTGGGAGTGGAGCGCATCTTCCCCCTTCATTCGCCGCGGATCGCCAAAATAGAAATTACCAAGGAAGGAAAAGTCCGACGCGCCAAGATGTACTACCTCCGGGCGCTTGCCTCGAAACAAATACGGCAGAAGACGTCGCTCTCGTAGCGCCCGAATGAAACGGATCGGCATCGCACCGTACCCCTCCCTTCGGCCCCCGATCATCCACCTCTTACCCTCGAAGAGCATCGAACAGCGGTGCTGAAGTCGCTGTTTATAAAAAACTATGCCCTGATTGACGACCTCGAAGCGGGGTTCGAACCCGGTTTCAATATTATAACGGGTGAGACGGGGGCGGGGAAATCGATCATCATCGATGCGCTGAGCCTCGTGCTGGGAGAACGTGCGGATGCGGGTGCGGTACGGGATGGAGCGGACAAGGCGATCGTCGAGGCGCGCCTTTTCGTGGGCGGGAACAAACCCCTGAAGCAACTTCTCGAGGCCCGTGAAATCGATTTTTCCGACGAACTGATCCTGCGCCGGGAGGTAAGCGCGAAGGGCCAGTCCCGGTGCTTCATCAACGATACCCCCTCGACAACGTCGCTCCTGAAAGAGACGGGCGATTTACTGGTAGACCTTCACGGCCAGCACGAACACCAGTCGCTCCTGCGCCCCGAGACTCACATCGATTTGCTCGACGATTTTGGCGGGTTGGAGGGATTGGTGAGCGAGTATTCATCGGAATACAACCGGGTCCAGGAGCATCTCCGCGCCATCCGCGATCTTCGATCGAAAGAGGAGGCACTCAAAGAACGGCGCGACTTGTACGAATTTCAGATCAAAGAAATCGACGGAGTCGCTCCCCGCGCGGGAGAGGAACAGGAGCTCGGAGCAGAACTCAACATCCTGGAAAATGCCGAGCGCCTCTACAGCGCCACGGAGCGGCTTTACCAGATGATCTATGAGGGGGATAATGCGGCGCACGGCCAGCTCGTTCTGGCGCGGAATGAGCTTCAGAACCTCGCGGCAATCGACAAGGCATTCGAGGGAGCCGCCGCCGAGGCCTCATCCGCGGCGGCGATCATCGACGAGCTGGTGAAATTCATCCAGCAATACAATTCGAGAATCGAGTTCAATCCGGAACGCCTCGAAGACCTCCGCAACCGGCTCGGACAGCTCGCGCTCCTGAAGAAAAAGTACGGCGGATCGCTCGAATCGATCCTCGTTCACCGGGAGTCGATCGGGAAGGAGCTCGAGCTGGCAGACAATTTTGAACAGCAACTGGCCTCGCTTTGGAAACAGCTCGACGTCCGGAGAAAAGCGTGTTCCGAGATCGCCCAGCGGCTCTCCGCGAAGCGCCGCGATAGCGCAAAAAAAATCAACCGGTCTGTCCAGCAGGTCCTGGGGGAACTCGGGATTCCGCACTCCGTTTTTGAGACTGCCATTACGAACCGCCGGTTGCCCCC
>VBOC01000110.1:6332-19015 GCA_005877655.1 Ignavibacteria bacterium | reverse complement strand
GTGCCCTCGGAATCCACCCGCATGAGTTTCGAGACGATGTCGGATATTCGGTATTTCTCTCCCTCGACCTCCCGATCTTTTCCTGGGGCGCCATCAACGACCGGATCGAACAACGGGTTTTCGATCGGGATCAGCTGGACGCCCAACTCGAGTTGCAGCGGCGGGGACTCGAGACGGAATGGCGGAATACACTGGGCGACGTTGAACTCGCCCGGAAGAGCCTGGTGAGCTATCGGGCCAACATCACCGAAGCCGAGAAGAATTATCTTTCGGCAAAATCGCGATTCGCGGGCGGGTCGGGTTCGAATCTGGAGGTCCTGGATTCCCAACGCCTCCTGGAGGAGGTCAAGTTGAATTTTAATTCCACGCTGTTCCAACTCCGGGCATCCCTCGCCGGGCTGCTGAAGCTGAGCGGGAAATAATATCTCTCGTCGAATCGTCAACGAGGTCTTATGAAATGCCGGGACACGAACTGCTTTATGCTTGATCCATCCAAGCGAAAGGGTTTCGTCGCCGCTGCCGCCGTTCTGCTGATTGCGCTGATGCAGAATTGCGGGAAACAGCAGGAAGCTGATTCACCGTCGACACCTGTCGTGGAAGTGAAGACCGCTTCGGTCGTGCGCGGACGAATCGACGAAACAACCACCGCCTCAGGGTCGACCGCCTACCGGAGAGAAGCACAGCTCCGCTCCCCGATCGCGGGCCTGATCACCGGCTTCAAGTTCTATACCGGAGACAAAGTGCACAAAGGCGAGGTAGTCGTCCGGATTCAGACGAAGGAATCTCACGCCGCTATTATTGGCGCCGAAGAATTGCTTCGCTCCGCCACGACCGCCGGCCAGCGCAAGGAGGCTCAGAAAGCGCTCGATTTTGCCTTAAAGACTGCGAACACCGTTGAATTGAAAGCCCCGTTCGAGGGCATTCTCAGCTCCAAGCTGAAGCAGGAACAGGACGCAGTTCTCGAAGGCGACCTGGTTTCGACGATGGTCGAGCCTTCGTCGCTCATTTTTCTGGCCCAGGTCCCGACAACCTCGCTCGCGAAGATCCGTATCGGACAGCACGTCACGATGCGGTTCAGCGCGAAGCCCGGGCATGCGTACAGCGGGACCGTTCACCAGATTGAGCCGCAAGCCAATTCCGGCGATCAGACGATTCCGGTTCAGATAACTTTTACCGTGCCCACGGACCATTTCGAGGGTTCGTTGTTCGGCGAGGCGAAAATCACGATCGGAGAACGCACGAACATCCTCCTCGTGCCGAAAGCCGCGGTTCTCAGGAACGACGAAAACAACACCGCGAGCATCATGGTGGTCGGTAACGACTCTCTTGCTCACAAGATCGGCGTGTCGGTCGGCTTGAATTCCGATTCCACAGTCGAGGTTTCATCCCCCAATCTCATCCCGTACAGGTTTTTCGCACCGCCATCCGCGGGCGATACTGTTCATTGTTTCGGTTCTTGCCGCGGGAGGGATTCTCGCCGCTCTCAATCTGCCGATCTCGATATTCCCCGATATCACCTTTCCCCGTGTTGTCATCCTTGTCGATTACGGCGATCAGCCGGCCGATCGCGTGCTGATTTCATTGACAAGACCTCTCGAGGAGGCGGTGAACTCGGTTCCCGGAGTCCGCAACATCCGTTCGAAAACGGCGAGAGGCGCTGCGGAAATTTTTGTAAACTTCAACTGGGGAACCGATATCATCCTGTCACAACAGTTACTCCAGGCAAGGATCTCCTCCATCCGCAGCCAGCTTCCCCCCACCGCTTCGGTCAGCGTGGAGCGTATGAACGCTACTTTTTTGCCCGTCGTGGGATATGCCCTCACATCCGACAAGCACAGTCTCGTGGAGCTGCGGGATATCGCGCTCTATACGGCGCGACCGGTCCTTAGCCGTATTACCGGCGTGTCTCTCGTCAGGATCGTGGGCGGGCGAACGAGGGAATTCCTCGTCACGGCGGATCCGGCAAACCTCGCGGCATGCAATCTCGATATCACTCAGGTTTCCGACGCGCTTCAAAAGACGAATGTTCTCGGGTCCGTCGGGTTGATCGATGCAAACTACCGCCTGTATCTGACGCTCGTTGACGACCGGCAGAATTCAGTCGAGTCGGTTGGAAATCTGGTGATCGCCACGCGCGGGACGACAGCTATTCTGCTGAAGGACATCGCTTCGGTTAGCGCATCCGAGAAGGATGAATACATACGCGTGACGAGCGATGGCAAAGAAGCGGTACTCATTAACGTCGTCAGGCAGCCAGACGGAAATACGGTGCAGATCTCAAACGACGTAAGTCAGGCTTTGTCCGATCTCCGGGCGCAAATACCATCGGGGGTTACACTCAGCAATTTCTACGATCAATCGGACATCATAGAGGAGTCCTTCAGAACGGTCCGGGACAGCATCGGTCTGGGCGTCGTGCTGGCGGTTCTCATCTTGCTGATCTTTCTCGAGAACTGGCGGGTGATTCTTGTTGCGGCGGTCATCATCCCGATCACCGTTTCGATTACCGCGCTCCTGCTGCACAGCGTGAAGGAATCGTTCAATATCATGACGCTCGGTGGAATCGCCGCCGCGATCGGCCTGATCATCGACGACACGATCGTCATCGTCGAGAACATCTTTCGTCATTTCGAGGAGAGGCGGGAAAGCTTTATGAGCGCTCTCCACTCCTCGGTGTCGGAAATCATTCCCGCGATCGTCGGATCGAGTGCCAGCACCATCGTCATCCATATCCCTTTTGCATTTCTCTCGGGCGTGGCTGGGTCGTTTTTCAAATCGCTCTCGCTCACAATGATCTTCGCGTTGCTGGTTTCATTCGCAGTGTCGCTGCTTGTCGCCCCGCTGCTTGCCTCCCGGTTCAAGATTCGCGAATTCGCGGCACCCGAGGCGGTTCCTGCCGGGAAAAAAGCAAGACTTCTTCCCATCTATCAGTCCTCCCTCGCGGCACTCTTAAAGCACAGGATTCTGATTGTTCCACTCATCGTCATACTCATCGGGGGAAGCGTCTATTTCTACACGCAGCTCGGAAGCAGTTTCATGCCGCAGATGGATGAAGGGGCGTTCGTTCTCGATTACTGGTCGCCGCCCGGATCGTCCTTGAATGAAACGCACCGGATACTGATGCATGTCGAGAACATCATCGGTCAAACACCGGAAGTCGAGTCGTATTCCCGCCGGACGGGGACAGAGATGGGTTTCTTCCTCACGGAACCGAATACGGGCGACATGTTCATCAGATTGAAGGCAAAGAGGAACCGGTCTGCCGACGAGATCATGGACGAGCTGCGCTCGAAGATTGGGAAGTCTGAACCGGCGCTCAGAATCGAATTCGGCGAGCCAATCCAGGATATGGTTGGAGATCTCACCAGTGTCCCCTCCCCCGTCGAGATAAAGGTCTATGGCGCAGACAAGCCCTTGATCGAAGGCACTGCAAAACGTATCGCGGGCATCATTGCGACAGTCCCCGGCGTGGTCGATGCCTTCAACGGCATTACGGTGAGCGGTCCTGCATTGATCATTGTTCCCGACGAGCGGGCAATCGGCTGGGCCGGATTGACCGTCGGAGATCTCATTCTAGAACTCGAAAACGACGTCAGGGGGAGCGTCGCTACGGAAATCCAGTACGGGGAGAAATTGATCGGGGTCAGGGTGCGCCTCCCCGACCGCTACCGCCGGGATCAGGATCAGCTGCGCGCGCTGCTCATCCATTCGCCAAACGGCGGGATCTTCCAGCTCGGCGCGCTCGCATCGATCAAGATCGATCCGGGCCAGACGGAGATTATAAGAGAAAACCTGAAACCGATGGTGGCGGTTACCTCACGGATCTCCGGGAGAGACTTGGGCAGCACGATAAGCGACATTCAGGACCACCTCATGAGAAAATTGACTCTCCCCCAGGGTGTAACGCTCAGCTTTGGCGGCATTTACCAAACCCAGCGGGAATCCTTCCGCGGACTGTTGATCGTCTTGATCGCAGCATCGATGTTCGTCTGGATTGTCCTTCTCATTGAGTTTGAATCGTTCTATGTCACAGGAGTCATCTACCTCCTGACTATCCTCTCGCTCTTCGGCGTCTTCCTTGCATTATGGTTGACGCAGACGACCTTCAACGTATCCAGTTTCGTCGGAATGATCCTGATCGTCGGAGCGGTTGCGGAGAATTGCATCTTCTATGTGCACTTTGCCGGAAAATATCGCGATGAGGGGATGGAGAATACCGATGCGCTGCTTGCCGCGGGGGCGCTTCGCCTGCGTCCGATTATCATGACCGCGCTCGCGACGATCCTGACACTCTTCCCTCTTGCTCTCGGGGTCGGGGCGGGCGCCCAGATGCAGCGGCCTCTGGCTATCGCCGTGATAGGGGGCTTCGCCATGTCGACGATCCTGACCCTTTTCGCGCTGCCGATGATGTTGTCGTTCAGGAGAACAGGGCGGTAGGAGCCGTTAGGGGGTGGACGTGAAAACGACGATCAGGAGCGGCTTGCAGGCCCTCGCTGACGCCTGGATCGTGGGCGCCGACGATGAGTTACCGCACCCGACGGCGATTCAATGCGGCGATGAACTCTTCGTAGTCTCGGGATGCCAATTTGTCCTCGTGTCTTGAGACAACTTTCGAGTGCGGCAGCCACTGCCTCAACGCGTTCTTCGGGAGTTAAGCCATCATACCAGAATCTGAAGTCCGCCCGTTCGGCATCCTCCCATCGCACTTTCGAGACACTCCAAGTCTTCCCATTTCGATCAATTATCCTTCGATGCCGCTTCATTCACCCTCTCCGCGTGAGCCAGCTTTTTGTCAACCCAAAATAGTCAATTCCGATGAAATCAAAAAACTTTATTGTAGACTCTGTCGCAACAAGCACATGGGTCACCTCCTCCGGGCAGCAGCGGGGCTGTCAATCCCGCGTGATGCCTCATTAATAAATCGATCTTAACGTTGATTCGTTGCCTCACCTGAAAATCGATTCCAAATTGCACCGAAGCGAGAAAAACGGTAGATTAATACCGGATTGTGGATGGCGACCGGTTCTTGCTGCCTCCTTCTTACTTTTCCATCCCCCTGATCAAAAGCTCCGCCGGGTGGTCACAGGCAGCTGGGAACCGGTGACCGCAAAGCCCCGTTCCGGCGCTATCGTCTAACGGTTAGGACGTAGCCCTCTCAAGGCTAAAATACGGGTTCGATTCCCGTTAGCGCTACTAAACTCTCATTTCTGCAATCCTATTTTCTTGAGGAAAGCAGTGTAGCGTGGATCGGAATGGAGATTATCCCACACGTGCCCAATCTTAAGATATCCAAGGCCTGTGTTCTGCTCATCATATCCTTTACCCAGCCATTCAAACGCCTTGTCATAATCATTCAATCCCGCATACACGACGGCTATTTCAGCCGAGAGCGTATAGCCCTGTCTTGACAAATCAAGCAGTTGATGAAGAATTCTTTTCGCATCCTCTTTTTTCCCCGCCGTCGCAAACACGTATCCTAACAATCCCAAGCCATAGGGATTTTCTGACCCAACAATCTGTCTTACCTTTTCTAATTCTCTAATTGCTTCATCAAATTTTCTTTGCTGGGCGTATGCAACAGCCAGGTTAAGATGCACTCCGGGGAAATTTGGATCGAGCTCAAGCGTCTTTTGATATTGCTCGATCGCCTGATCGTCGCGCTGCATGACATAGAGGGCCTCTGCCACATTCAGGTTAATAATAGGTGAAAGAGGATCGAGTTCTTGCGCCCGTTTAATTTCGGATAATCCTTCCTCGAACTTCCCTTGTTGTCTCAGACAAATAGAGTACCAGTGATGAGAGGTGGGATAATTCGGGTTAAGCTCTATTGCTCGTTTCAATTCAGTTTCAGCGCCGGCCCAGTCCCATTGATTCGCATATTTGATCATTCCGAGGGCAGCATGTGGTTCAGCGAGAGTCGGATCAAGGTCAATCGCTTTCTTTGCCGCCGCGTCGGTTTTCGGTATGTAATCTTTTGCCGGCAAACCTGAGTATTCGGGAAGAATAGCATACGTTGAAGCTAACCCGGCATACGCGAGGGCATAGCCCGGATCCTTCTCGATCGCCTTATTGAAATAGTCAACTGCCTGCAGGAGGTGATCCGCTTTGCGCTTGTTCCAGTGAAATCTTCCTTTAAGATAGAGTTGATACGCTTCCGTGTTCTCTGTGGAATGCTTTGCAAGTTTTTTCTCGTCATCACCGCCCAACTTCAGACTCAGATTACGCGAGATTTCTTTCGATATGGCTTCCTGGACGGCAATAAGATCCGCAAGTTTCTTGTTGTACTGCCCGCCCCAAATCTGATTATCGTTCGAGACGTCGACAAGCTCTGCGCTGATCTGGAGGTCGTCACCGCGTTGGCTGACTCTTCCGGCCAGCACAGCCTTCACTCCCAGTTCTTTTCCCGCCGATTTCGGATCAATTGCTTTCCCTTTGTAGCGGAAGACCGAACTTCTCGACTTCACAGAGAGATTCGTCAACTGCGAGAGTGTATTGATTAGACTTTCCGTTATACCGTCGCTTAAGTATTCCGTGCTGGAGTCGGCACCCGCGTTAGTAAACGGCAACACCGCGATGGAATCTATCGATTGATGCCTGCCAAAGAATGACAAGTACACGTAGATGCCTCCACCAAGGATAAGAAGCACTATTCCGAACGCGAAGTATTTCCTGGTCCGACTTCGCCGCTCTACCGGAGTTACGTTCCCCGGTAAATCTTGATCGGCTTCGCGTGGCGGAGAATGTATTGCGATCGATGGACCAGCGGGCATTTCACTCACCATCGACCGGGAAATTCTAGCCGATTGCTTTTGTACTCTCCGCAGCTCGCTTACTACATCATCAATGTGTTGATAGCGATCCTCGGGATCCTTTTCCAATGCCCGGTGAATAATTCGATCCAGCTCTGCAGAAATGTCGGGGCGGCGTTTTAGCAAAGACTCCGGCTCCTCGTTGACAATCGAATAAATCACTGCCGCCTCATGGTCGCCGCGGAACGGCATGAATCCCGTGAGCATTTCGAATAATACCACGCCAAAGGAAAAGATATCAGAGCGCGCATCGACTTCCCCGCCCTGGATTTGCTCGGGCGCCATGTAGGAAAGCGTACCGACCGTACTGGACGTCTTCGTGAGCTTCAGCGAGCCTTTCAGTTTGGCAAGCCCGAAGTCCATCACCTTGATCTGATTCTTCGTGTTCACCATGATATTTTCGCACTTGATGTCACGGTGGACAATTCCCTTACCGTGCGCCTCGTGCAGCGCCTCTCCGATTTGAAGGGCGTAGGTCAATGCATCCTGAAGTTTCTGGACGGGCAGCTTCTGCTTGATAGTCGTGCCATCGACGAACTCCATGACGATGAACTGCCGATCGTTCTCCGTTTTAATATCATAGATCGTGCAAACGTTTGGGTGCTTGAGCGCTGATGCGGCCCGTGCTTCTTGAAGAAATCGAGCCTGCTCTGCTTCGTGGGCGACGAGATGGTGCGGGAGAAACTTCAGCGCTACGATGCGATCAAGCTTGGCGTCGAGGGCTTTGTACACCACACCCATCCCGCCTTCCCCGAGCTTCTCAAGTATATTGTACTGCGATATTCTCTGACCGATCATGACTTCCTGAAGCGCTGTATGCGTAGAATTGTCACCCCACCGGAGTGTAAGGCACTGAGAAGGTATGCAAATTCTTACCGAGTATCAACGAGGGAAAGCAATGCGGGAAATCGAGGTGTGCCCCACACTCAAAACACCCTTGGGGATTCTATGAAGAACACGAAAGCCGACATATCCCCCTTCATCGGGATGAGCCGGCTTCTTTTTGAGCATGTGCGGGTGGAGTTTAGCCCTCCACGTCAGGGAATAGAACTCTTGTACTCCTCATCAATAGCGTCGAAGATCGAGTAGTTGAGGTATCTATTGCTCAGGGGCGTCCTGCTCAGAGTATTGCCGTTCTCAAAATCGGTTCGTAACGCATCGATCCTCACCTCGGTCGAGTCAGAGCCAAGAGGAGCCATCGATATCGTAACAATATATGTGAAGCTGTTCGTTGTACTCTCACTACTTTCAATACTCTCTGTACTCTCTGTACTCTCCGAACTCTCTGAACTGCTAATAGATTGAGATTGCAATGATGCCAACGACCAGGATGATGCCTAATATTGCGACTATCACATTGGAACCTTCCGCCCCGGATTTCGCTTTCTCTTCCGTATCTTTTCGATCTTCTGGGAGAATGGATATCCTGTTGAGCTCCGCAGTAATCCGGCCGGTTGCTGTATCGCTGGCCGTGATCAGGTATCCTTTGGACTGAAGTGCACCGATAGCCGCCTTATAAATGTCGTCCTTATGTCCGACAAACCCCGCAGTATCCACATATGGCTCGTCCTTGTAATTATCGAGGTAGGCGGATGTTGCCTTTGAACTGCTGCATCCGAATAGTGAATGGAGAGTAAAGCAAACTGTGACGCAGTAGACCAGGATTTGAAACGTGCGTGACCTCATCGGATTCTTCTCTTGATTGGTAAGAATCTTCCCCGAGGATAACGGTTTAAGGCAGATAGAAATGTAAGGTATATTAAGGGGATCGGTAACCGCGTGGGTTCAAAAGCAAAGCCACGGGGCAGACCGGCTGGCGACTATGATTTCATCCCCGCACTCTCACCTTGGTCCAGGAGAGTTTTCACCAACTGGCCCAGCGGATTGTAGATCTTCAGCACAACTTTCGACGCGGCCGGGAGAGCAAACTGAATGATGCTCGTCGGGTTAAAAGGGTTCGGATAATTCTGAAGGAGCGCGATCTCCTTGGGAAGCGCGGGCTGATCTCCCACAGATAGGACCGAGCCGGTTGTGAACGCCTGGTCCGGGCCCGGGGTCGTTCCATTTGCATTCGCAGCGACAATCCGGTAATGGTAATTTCCATTCGGTGAGAGTCCGGAGATGAGCTGTTTCATCGTCGTGACCGAGGTGCCGGACCCCACGGATCGCGAGGCAGTGCTGTTCCCGTAGGCGGATGTTATTCCCCACTCAAACCAGGCGCTCGTCTCAGAGCCATTCGGATTGAGAGCCGCGTTGCCATCTGCAGACGAGCCGGTGACTGCACTCGCTTTGTTGGTCAATACGCTCGGCGATGGAGGGGCCGGGCCGGGAGTACCCGTTATGATCATGAGGGAGAAGATCGCATCATTCGTCAAGTCGTACGTGGTCGTCGACTTCATATCCACGTTCACCGCAAGGCCGCCGTAGATATCAACAAGCCTCGCCGCATCGTTGAACCAGCCTGCCAGATCCGGCCAGTTGAATGAGATCGGATAACCCCCATCCCCCGGTTTAAACTGAACCATGTACGTATCGACCTGCGTGACACCGACCAGCGCCCGGAAATCCGAATTCAGCGCTATCTTGCGATATGAGCACTTCGAGTTGAGAAGCCGCACATCGAATCCCGGAGGAATCGGCGGAAGCTCGAATTCGCCAAGCGACGGGTCAATGCAGGTGGTGGCTTCCGGGTGTACCCCCAGCCAATGTGTAGCGTGAAAGCCGCCATGATCGCTGACTTGCAATGTCATGAGGCGTTCACCGATAGTGCCATCCACAATAGTCGTGAAGTCCGGACATGGTAGGTTGTTCGCGGAGTCAGTCCCGAGAGCGCGGCATGAATCTGAACCGTGTTTGCCCCGCTGCCGATCGATTCGGCCGGAGTTGTATTTCCATAGGAGGTGCTTGTCCCCCACTCAAGCCAGGCCGTTGATGCCACGCTGTTTGGGCTCGCGCTCCCGCTTATGACGGCGGATGTCTGGTCAAGGGACAGTGGACCGGCGGAGCTTGAAACAAATGGGGGACCGGTGTACGGCCCGCCATTGCCCGTGATGATATAGAACGTCGACACGTAAAGAGTATCCGGAATGAGGTACGAGGTCTGCGCCTTCATGTCAATATTGATCTGCGAACCGCCCCAAGTATAACGGCGCCAGACCGGATTCGCATACGTTGAATTAAGATCAGGCCAGGATAACGTAACGGGAGAGGGCCCGCCCCCGAGGCTGAGGGACACCTTATACGTGTCAACCTGAGTCGGGCTGACGTAGGGTCGCAGATCGATGGGCGTCCCTTGAATGAGGCAGTGACTGAACGGTCTGGAATCGCGGAGGCGAATGTCGAGAGAGGGCGCCGGCGGCGGCAACACAAATTCCCCCAAAGCGGTATCCAGGCAGTACGTCGCGGTCGGCCACACACCGAAGTAAACGGCCGAGGAGTTCCCGCTCGTATCGTCGGCTTCCAGGGGGATCACGATCTTCCCCGGACCCTCGCTCGCCAGATACGTCTTGAAGGAGTTGTCGGCGCTTGAGATGGTTCCGAAATTGTTTTGCGCCCAGGCCCGAAGATGGTAGACCGTTCCCGCGGAAAGCCCTGAGAGATCATAGGAATACGGAGTCCCGTAGTAACCGCCGCCAATCACGACTTTTGGAGTGAGATTTCCATAGGCGGTTGTTGTTCCCCATTCGAGCCACATTGTCGTCGGATCGCCGTCCGGATTTACACTTCCAACCATTCTTGCCGAAAACTGTTTCGGCCAACCGCCGCCGAAGATCCCGAATGGCGCGGCCCCCGACGCTGTTGCAGTTCCCGTAACGATGATCAATGAGTTCAGAGCCAGGGTATCGGAAATCGTGATGGAGTTTTGGGCTTTCATATCGATATTGATCTGGCCGCCGGCGTACCGGTCTCTTAACCATACCGGATTCGTGTAAAATGGATTCAGATCGGGCCACGTTATAGTCATGGGATAGCCAGCCGGATCTCCCGGCTTGAATACGATCTTATACGTATCGATCTGTGTTGGACTCGTATACTGACGCAAATCAATCTTGGTGCCAGACCCTAAACAAAAAGCCCTCCCTTGAATTCCCACGAATCGTACATCAATTCCCGGGGATGGGGGCGGGAGCTGGTACTCACCGAGCGCCGTATCGATACAATAGCTTGCACCCGGATCGAGGCCGAACCAGGCCGTATCAACCGCGCCTCCATTATCCTGAACCCGAAGCGGAATCTTGAATTGACCCGCGTTGGCGCAGAGGCCGAATGCAAAAAGCAGAAGGAAAAGCGGGCGGAAGCTGCTCATGGAAATTTGCTCCTTTCCAAGAAGGTGTCTTCTCGGGCGCAGGGGGACGCGCGGGGATCACTTGGTCAGAAATCAAGTGTCGGGGCGACACCCTTATCGATGCAATTTATCCCATTATAATCTCATAGTCAATTCCGCGTTCGAATCGAGTTATTGATGCAAATCACCGGCCCTTGATGAATGTTCCGTCCTGAAGCTCGGCGTAGGCCTGCCGTAGTTCCTCCCTGGTGTTCATCACGATCGGACCCTGCCACGCGACAGGTTCCTCGAGCGGCTGACCGGACACCAGCAGGAATCTGATTCCGGCATCTCCCGCCTGCACGGTTACCTCATCTCCTCTGTCGGAGAGCACGAGCGACCGGTTCCCGGTGAAATCGAGTGTTTCGCCTCGGGCCGATCCCACGTGATCCGTTCTGACGGGCTGTGGGCCTGAAGCCTCGCGGAACCTACCGGCGCCTTCGAACACGTAGGCGAATGCGTGCCGGGTGGTCTCGACCGGCAATGTTTTTCGCTTGCCCGGCGGCACCCAGATGTCGAGGTACCGGGGGTCCGCTGCAACGCCATCTGCCGGACCTGTCTTTCCCCAGAAATCTCCGGAAATAACTCGAACAATTGTGCCGTCGTCATCTGTGATTTCAGGAATTTCTTTAGCGGAAATATCCTGGTAGCGCGGCGCCGTCATCTTGAGTGTCGAGGGAAGATTCGCCCACAACTGGAACCCATGCATACGTCCGTTCGCATCGCCCCGCGGCATTTCCTGATGGAGAATTCCCCTTCCGGCGGTCATCCACTGCACATCGCCGGGGCCCATCTTGCCTTTGTTCCCCAGGCTGTCTCCGTGATTGACCTCTCCCGCAAGAACATAGGTGATGGTCTCGATACCCCGATGCGGATGCCATGGAAATCCGGCGAGATAGTCTGCGGGATTCTCATTCCTGAAATCATCGAGCAGCAGAAACGGATCAAAATCATCCGTATCTCCAAAGCCGAATGCTCTGCGCAAACGGACCCCGGCCCCTTCTATCGTGGGCTGGGCTTGGACAATTCGTTTCACTGGTCGTATCGACATAGTTATTTCTCCTTGTAGATTATTTCGCTAGCCCGATTTGTTTCATAAATGACTGGTTGTCCCAGAAGAGATTTTCTGCGATCATTTTCCCGTTCTTCCAGTGTCCGACGGTGCACATGGGCAGTTTGAATGTTTTACCTGTCGGTGCGATGGTTTTGCCTTTGCCAATCGGCATCGGCTTGGAAAACGTTCCAAGAATGTACCCTGTTACGCAGGTCAAATCGCCTGAGCCGAATTTGACCGGATGTTCAACGATTCTTGTATCCGGGGCAAAAACAAACATCGGCTTTAATTCTTCAATATGTGCTTTGATGTCTGTTGTTTGATGTCCGTCGGGATAGGTAACAACGATATTCTCGTCGTGACTTACTCCTAACAACTCCCATTTGGCATGGCTGTAAACATCAAAATCCAACGAGTCAAAACGTGTAAGATAGGTGTCTATTGCTTCTCTTTCATCTGCAACTTTCTTAAGCTCAGTTTGAAGCGAATCAATCTT
>VBOC01000110.1:0-6220 GCA_005877655.1 Ignavibacteria bacterium | reverse complement strand
GTGCGATTCAATGACGAAGCCCTTGTTCAGATAGAGCCTGTGCGCATCGTGGCGATGATGACCGGAATCGAGCGTCACTGCATCATAACCGCTCTCTTTCGCTTCCCGGATAACATAGTCGAGCAGCTTCCCGCCGTACCCTTTCCCTCGATACTTCGGCAAGGTGCAGAGGTCATCGATATAAAGCGTCTTACCGCTGAAAAACATCGTGAGGTCTCTGTATCCCGCGAAAGCGACGGCTCTTCCTTTCTCTTCAATGTAAATGATGCGGAAAGTCTCTGGCTTCATTCTTCCAAACATCGCCACCAGATCCCGGCCCTTCAAATGCGGCCTCAATTCAAGGATCACATCGGTACACTTGAGAAGCTCTGCATCTGTGCTTACCCTTCGTAGTTTCATGGACGACCTGCATTGTCTGGCCAGCCTGTTGTCACATTACACATTATGCGTAACGCTGTGCGCGTAATATTCTTTCAATTGTCAAATGCCGGCAGCCCGCCATCCTCGATGCTTTCGATCAATGCACCACCTTAATGTAGCCCCATCCCTGTTGTTGTTTCGAGACAAGCTCGTAGATACCATCAGGGACCGTCTGGACTTCTTTCAGAAGCTGGTTCTTGTCCGTCTTATTGTTCTTCAAGGCTATCTCACACACTTTGAACGTGACGTTCGGGTTTTTCACCGCGGCGTTCACATCGGCAAGGACCGTGGATTTTTCCGGCATTACCAGTTCGAACCCTTTGGCATACATGACCACCTCCATCTCCGCTTTGGGGCTTACCGACGAAACCTCCCTGATCCATCGCATCACCGCTTTTTGATCCAGGCTGTCCCTGCTCGTCAGATCGAAGACGACACGGTAGGGTTTATCCTGCGCATGCACGGGCCCCAGGGCTGTCACCGAGAACCACAATACCCAGAGAATGTGCTTCATAATCTTTCCTTCCTATCAATGAGGGATTATTGTGAATCGCCCCCGGGATTTCCCGGCCGGGCGTGGCGGGCGTACCCGCCCGGTCACAGCTCCTTCGTGTTCACCCAATTCTGCAGCCCCTTCACGACCGCCACAGGTATGACATTTTCATGAACAGTCCGCTTTTCATTTGCAGGAATGTGTCACTTCCCACGTAATCGCTTCCATCCCATCGCACCTTGTCGAAGACCGATCCGTACCCGATATAGACCGCCGTCCCCGGAATATAGTTAAAGGAGGCGAGAAAATCGGCGGTCAGCTCCTCCCGGTAGTCATTGTACTGGCCGATCGCCCTGAAAAAGAGATACTGGTTGAGCTGGTAAGTCAATTTAAGGCGGCCGATTCCGTAATCGTACAGTTTGCTTCCGTCGGCGTCGCGGTAGAAATCGGAATACGTGAGGGTCCCCTCTGCCTGAAAATTTTCCCAGGGTTGAAGGATCAGTGAGGCGCTGGCAGCATTACTCTTACCCTGTTCGGGTGTAGGATAATAGATCGCCCTGGTACGATGGTAGACGACATTCATAAATACTTGCTTGGTAAACTGTGCCCGGAATTGCACGTGCGCACCGCTCGTTTGAAACTGCTGCGCGTCGAATATCTCGGTCGAATAATTCAAGCGTGTCCGGAAAAACCAGTTCCCCAGGAAGAATACATTCACAGCCAGGTCGTTTGACGTCTCCCAGAGCCCGCTGAAGCGGTCTTTTGTCTGTCCCGCGGTAAGCTCAAAACCGATCCGCTGGAAAAACTTTGAATCGGGGAACAGTCTCGGATTCAAGTACTCGGTGAAATTCGCGACACCCGGTCTCGTAACATATCCCATGTCTGCGCGAAAATTCTCCGACACCCCGCGGAAACTGAGGATATAGGCGAGACTGCGCGTGTCGCTAAAAAGGCGGGCGCCAAATGTATTTCCGGCCACCGCAGGATCCGTCGGGTCATCCTTCGCCCAGGAGAGAAATCCGTTACTCTCCAGGACGGCGGCCTGCGAGACCCTGAAGACCTCGTCATATCCGACGACTCGGTTGTTCGTATGCTCGAGTTCCCTTCCCGCATAGAGGAATCCGAGATAGCTGTCCTGCGACAAGGTTTGTTTGTACCTCACCACCGGCACCGAAATATACCTCCCGAGCGTACTGCGCTCCGATTCAAGCACATTGTCGAGCGCGTACACTGCCGCGATCGTGTTGTCAGTCCCGAGCTTTCCGGTGAGCTTCGTCCCAATCAACGGGTCGGCGATCGTCCGCGAGTAGTAGATCGTCGGATCCAGAGTACTCGTGTTCGACGCGAGGGTAAAGTTGTCTATCCCTTCGAGGAAGAACGGCCGTTTCTCGGGATAGAAGAGACTGTAGGGTGCCGTCCAGAATGAGGTCCGACGTTATCCCATACTTTGCGGTGAGACTCGCCCTTCCCTCCTGCTTATCGCGCTCGAGGCCGGGCCGCTCCGAACATCCTGCCGGGTGGCGGTAACGGCGGGAAGGAGCTCAACAAGCTTGTAGTGGTCGACCCCGGAATACGCCAGGGGGTACATCTGCGTCAGAAAAGCCGACCCCTTCGCAGGATCCATCCGCGGATAACAGCTGTGCTCCGAGCGCCGGCTGATGTAGCGCTCCAGCACAACTTCCATGACCGTCGGGTCGTCGTTTTTGTAGCGGAGGCTCTTGAGAGGGAGCTGGACTTCGACCGTATACCCGAGCGAATCGGTCCTCCCCGCGCTATACCAGATAAAGTCGGGGCTGAAGTCTTCGTTGTTTGCCGTGAAGCGGCTATCCGCCTGGATGCCGAGCGGATTGACATAAAACGCAGTAAGCCCCTGCTTGTCGTTGAATGAATCGAGATTGATACAGATGAAATCGTCGCTCAACATTTTATCCCGAGGCGGGACCGATGCCTTGATCTTTCCCGGATCGTCGTAGCAGCGGAAGGCGAAGTAGAGATTTTCACGGTCATAGGCGAGGGCGACATCGGTCTGTTCTTTAGGGACTACGTCAAAATCAGGAACGAAGGTCTTGAAGCCGGACACATGCGGCGCGAGCTTCCAGAAGGGTTCATCCAGGATGCCGTCGATGACCGGCGGGTTTGTTATCAGTAAGGGCCGGAGTGGTTCGACCCTCACGGCCGTGACCTCCGTCGTGGTGTCTGTCCACATGGCAGCCCGTACAGACGCCGCAATTGAGAGGAGCAAAAAGGGAATTGTTCTCGCCAGCGAACGGAGATAATGCTTTGGTGATCCTCGGTTCATAGTTCCTCTCAAGAAAGTCGGGCCATGAGTATTCCGTGCATGGATTCCGGGCATTTCATTACCACATCATCAGTCGATTGATAAGGGAAACCACTGCGGGATCGTCGGGGAAAATTACGGGCGATGCCTTGGCACGTGCGGTCCGTTCGCCGACACGCTTGACCATCACCTTGACAGGGCAACCGCAGGCGCTGTAGATGAACGTTACTTCCCGGACCGCCCCTTTTGGCCATAAATCCCTGACCGGTCTCCCGATGTCCTGAATCTTTGCCTGAAGGATCGACCTGGGATTGCCGGAACCGTCGACCACAAGCGACTTCCCTTTTCCATCATCAACGAAGATTCCAAGATTCATCGTCGCGGGCACTTTGCGGGATCCGGGAACGATCCGGCAGCTCCAGATCACATCGCCGGTGCGCCGGAAAACCAGAGAGGCCATGCCGGGCTTCTCGGCGCTGACATGCATCGAAATATGCAGCTTGTGGTCGGCCGTCTGTTCGCCAAACGCATCCAGGATCGCGAACGTCCGGCCCTTGCCATCGTATGTTACGTATCGGCGTTCAATTTGATTCAGTGCCTCGGGAATAGTCGGAATTTTGGCCCCAAAATTCAGCTCCTCCGTCACCATGACCGCTTCCCCTGCGCGCATCGTGTCAAGCTGTCCGGGGGAGGTGTTTGTCGCGATTGCAACGCCGGCGGCGGCTGCAATGATAGAGATTCCCGCTCGCGAGCCCCGTTTCCACCGCACACGGACGGCGTGCGATAACTTGTTTTTAAAATCTGCCACAAGAACCATTGCTGATAATTTAGAGAAGGTATTACCGAGTGTCAAGTTTTTTGGGGGAATGCCGTCGAAGATGGCCGAGAGGAAAAAAAGCAGAAGCCCCGATCCTGTGTGGGCGGTGCCGGGGCTTCCGGAGATCAAACAATCAGCAGAATTCCTAACCTGCGGAGCGGCATCCCGGCATACCCCGCACGCGACAATATCGGGAACCGTTTAGCTTGGCACGCGACAATATCGGGAACCGTTTAGCGTGTCACGCGGCAAGCTCAGGAACAGGTAAGCTTGGCGCTCATTTGAGGAAAAGCATCTTGCGCACCCGAATATAGGTCTTTCCCGGATCGGCGATGCTCGTTGCTTCCAGACTGTAGAAATAGATGCCGCTTGCAAATCCGCCTGCATTCCAATCGGCGGAATGATGTCCGGCCGGTTGAAGACCATTAACGGGGACCGAGACGGCTTCTCCGAGAACATTGTAGATTTTCAAAACGACCCGCGATTCCGCGGGCAGCGCGTACCGGAATTGCGTTGTCGGATTGAACGGGTTCGGATAATTCTGGCTCAGATCATACCCCGTTACCGTCAGACTCCGGAGATCTTCGGCCGGCGTCTGAGAGGAAGAAGCCGCCGTGGGCGGCGGACTTATCTTGAAATCATCGAATCGGGCCGGAGTCGGAAAGACGCAGCTTCTTAACGCGAACATCCACTGAACCGGCATATACGTCGCATCGGTTGCCTGCAAGACCTGTACGCCGTTCACCAGGGCGATCATGGTCTTATTGTCGCACAAGACTCTGAACGTAATGATGTCCCCGACGTTGAGTTCCTTCCCCGCACTGGCCAGGGTTGTCGAGATTGGATACCCCGGTCCCACCCGGTGTATCTCGAGAATATCGGTCCCCGACTGCTCAAAATACCGCAGCCGGTACCCTGTGCCGGTGTTGTAATCTTTGGTATTCATTCGCGCATAGATGAAAAGCGATGTGAAGCTGAAATTTCCGCTCTTCTGAAGGAGGGTCACGCTCACTTCCGTGCCGCCCCCGACAAGGCTGTCCCAGACCACTCCGCCGAATTGGAAATTGCCGCCGGTGTTCGTCGATTGAATCGCGTTGCTAACGACGGCCATCGAGCCGCTCCCCGGTTGATTCAGGATATCGGTCCACTTCTGGCTGCCGGAAAGAGGGCTATTCGCCCTATTGAAATTGTCCCGCAGCACGCCCGCGACCACGGGGCAGGTGATGACGATCGTGTACGACCTTTGTCCCGTACACCGGTTCGTGTCTCTCGCGGTGACTGTGAACGTGAAACTCCCTCCCTGGGTGGGTCCCCCGGTGATCGCACCGGATAATGAATCGAGGGATAGCCCGGGCGGAAGAGTTCCGGTTGTGACTTTATAAACGTACGGAGCAGCTCCGCCGCTCGCCACGATCGTCTGGCTGTAAGGCGTGCCGGTCGAGCCGGCGGGAAGCGATGCCGGCGACAGGGTTATCGTCGGACAGGTGACGGAGATGGTATAACTCCGACTTCCCTTGCATCCCTGCGCGTCCGTCGCCGTTATGACAAAGGTCGAAGTGCCTGCTGCTGTCGGTGTCCCCCTGATCTTTCCCGAATCGGCTTTCAATGACAGGCCGGGCGGCAAGGAACCTGATGTCACCGCGTAGGTGTAGGGCGATGTGCCGCCGCTTGCTGTGACCGACTGATCGTACGGCACGCCCGTCACGCCGGCGGGAAGTGTCGAAGGGGAGATGCTGATGATTGGGCAGCCCGGAACGGTAGGCGGCTTCGGGGTGATCATGAAGTTGTCGAACAAAGCCGGCGTCGGGAAGACACACCCCCGGAGCGCGAAGTACCAGGGGGCGGGCATGTACGCGGCATCCACTGCCTGAATGACCGGCGTCCCGTTTACCAATCCGACCATCGTCTGGTTGTCGCACAAGATTCTGAAGCAAATGACATCGTTCGCCTGGAGTTCGACATTTGCCGACGCCAGCAGCGTGAATGCGGCATAACCGGGACCCACGCGATGTATCTCCAGGAGATCGGTGCCCGATAGTTCCTCGTAGCGGAGGCGGTATCCGGTTCCCGTATTGTAATCCTTATTATTCATCTTCGCGTAAATAAAGAGCGTTGTAAAGTTCGAGGGTCCGCCCTTCCGCTCGAGCGTGATACACGCCTCCGACCCCGAATTGACCAGGCTATCCCAGACCACTCCGCCGAAGTTGAAGTT
>VBOC01000109.1 GCA_005877655.1 Ignavibacteria bacterium | reverse complement strand
TTGACGAGATTGAAGAGCAAATCACCGCTGAAACGGACTACCTGCGTGAAGCTGATAATATCGAGTTCCTTGCCGACCGCCTGGCGCCCCTCTCTTTTGTCAAGGTGCCGCGCGTTTTTCGCGAGTACTCCTCCGACAAAGTGTTGACGATGTCGCTGATGACCGGCCGGCATCTCGAAGATTTTCTCGCGCAGCGTCCTTCGCAAAAACTTCGGAATCAACTGGGCGCGCATCTCTTCGAGCTTTTCCATTTTCAGGTGTTGAAGATCGAGGCGCTGCACGCCGATCCTCACTGGGGCAACTACCTCTTCAACGATGACGCAGGTATCTCACTGGTGGACTTCGGCTGCGTAAAATATCTCCGTCCCGAATCCGCCGCCTACTTGCGGAGCGGCTTTCTCTATCCTGGGTCGACCGACTCCGCAGATTTTCGCCGGCTGCTGGAAAAACACTACGCGCTCGAGGGCAAGAAGTTACCGCCGGCCACCCGCCGGGCGCTTATCTTTTCGCGGAAAACTTTTACCGCAAGGTGTATCCGCCCCAGCTTGAGCAACAGCAAGCCTTCGATTTCGGCGATACTTCATTTCTGCAGGACTATGTACGGGAATCAAAGAATCTGTTCCGAACCAAGGGCGTGTTGACGGAGTTTATTTTTATGGGGCGCGCAGAGATGGGGTTATATCAAACGCTGCATCGGTTGAAAGCGCGAGTGCCAACGAGCCGGATTGTCAGGAAATACTTGAGACCATGTTCTTGGAAAGGCCAGTGATAGAAGAAACGGAGCTAACTTGAGAATGTGGCTGGGCCTTCCCTCTGACAAGGCAAACCCAGGGGTCCTCATCAGCGCGTGCGGGAACGACTTGGACTTGAGGTGTTCAAAGCGAAAAAAAATATTGAGGTGTGGTTATTCAAAAGTAAGCAGGTCGGAAGATGTATGTTGACGTCGGACATGAAATGTGATCCTTCAACCATCCATGTTGAGTTTGAGATTGCTTTCGTCCGGGGCATAGGGACGCTTCAGTGCGTACTTAGGCCACACCGGGTGGTCCAATACGTAGTTAGGCTGATTGCCTGTTAATGAAGTATTAAATGAGGAGGGGCACGAAATGACGAACAGCCCAATAGGTGCAAACATTACCAACTTGCTTTCTCAGGCACCAATGATCGCCGATGAAGTGAAACAGTCGTTCGGGTGCTTATCGCCTCAACAGCTCAATTGGAAGCTTCATCCAGAACAATGGAGCGTTGGTCAATGTTTGCATCATCTGGTCACCGCAAATGAGGCATACTTTCCCACGTTTGAAAAAATCCTTAAAGGAGAAAAGAAAGCCACGCTGTGGGAGCGGATGCCTTTCTTGCCAAGTCTCTTTGGCAGGATGTTAATCAACACACTGAGTCCGCAATCTACACGCAAGTTGAAAGCGCCAGCGGCTTTTCGTCCCGCGAGTAGCGACATTGATGTAAAGATTGTCGCAGATTTCGCTGATCAACAGAATCGTCTAATTGAGAGGATGAAAGCAAGCGCAAAGCTCAAGCTGCAAAACATTGTCATCTCATCACCGGCAACGAGTTTAGTGACTTACAGCCTTCTCGACGCATATCAGATAATACTGGTACATGAGAGGCGACATATATTGCAAGGGCAGAGAGTGATGGAGTTGAGTGGTTTTCCGCGACAACCATCAGCCTAACAAGGGCTTGAACCGGACGCGCAGCCAGCGAGCCTCTTATCCACGCTGGCTCGTGCACGCTGGTTAAGCCGGGCGTTCGGCTGCTTCACGCTCAGACAAAAGTATGGTTCAACCGGATCGCATGAAAACCGAATTCGTGGATATTGTGTGGGCGAGAACCCTACCGGCTGGCCCAGGAATGGAAAGTATGGCTACGGACTGATTTTACAAAACTATCGAGGCGTTCATCCTTTTGCGTCTTCCTAATACTTTTGTTGCGATTAGCTACCAGCAAAGAAACGGTCACACCGTTTGCTAGTATTTGATTTGGCGTTGTCTTTAAGTCAAGCCCCTACGCTGATAACCATTCGATGCCATCCGTATTGAGCGTAATTCCTGCTCATGGATTAGGTTTCGGTCTCTCTCGGACAGGAGTGTTACCGTGCAAGTATTGAGGAAAAAGCGTTGGCTTTTCATACTCGCCAGCATATTAATTGTCGGGGCTCTTTCGTTGGAAGGGCTCTCTACCTCCAAATTCAAGAAAAGAAAGAGACACCATTCGAATAGGAAATCTGCAGTCCTTTGGCGCAATCCGGGGAATATACGCAACCGCGATCTCTATTATGGTCCCGGGTCGAAAGCGCTGGCGCCCGCACCTCCGTTCCGTTTCGTCAAAGAAGTCAAAGAAGGCGGCATGCCGAAGCTCGATGTCGAAGACGCGCGCGGCGTGAAATGGCGGGTTAAGCTCGGTCCGGAAGCCCAGGCTGAGACGGCCGCGAGCCGTTTGGTATGGGCCGTCGGCTACAACGCCGAAGAATCCTACTACCTGGGTCGAGCGCGCATCGAAGGCCTGCGGAATTTATCTCGGGGGCAGAAGTATGTCGATGGCGATTCGGTGCGCGGCGCCCGATTCGAGCCGCGACGCAAAGATGTTACCCGAGGAAAGCGGTGGGGTTGGTCGAAAAATCCATTTAGAAACACGCGCGAGATGAATGGACTGAAGACGATGATGGTGTTGCTGAATAATTGGGACACCTTCAAGAAGAACAATCGCGTGCTTCACGACAAGAATTCCGGTGAAGCGAAATACACCGTCACAGATCTGGGAGCCACTTTGGGCGCGGTCGGCGGAATCGGCGCCCGTCGTTCCAAGAGCAACGTGCAGGATTTCGCACGCCGCGGATTGGTCAGTAAGGTCGAAGGCGAACAGGTAAAGTTTAACTACGATGTGAAACCCAAGAAACTCGGCTTATTGAGTATCGTTTATCCGCCTTACTTTTTCCGGCAACGGAAAGCGACGAACGCCATGCGGAAGGTGCCTTTGAACGATGCGTCATGGATCGGGTCACACCTCGCCCAATTATCTGACAATCAACTGCGCGACAGCTTCCGTGCCGCCGGCTACGATCGAGCGACGACGGAAGCCTACGTGCGCGCGTTGCGAAGCCGCATAAACGAACTGAGTCGATTGCGGCAGGCTCAGCTGGCGGTGAGACAACGCCGAATGCGATAGCCACCTAAGCCCATTGGCATCTAATCAAAAGATCGTTGGTTTGAGCGCCGGCGGGCCGAAAGAACGGCTATCAAACAGTGATAGCTATGAACCCGCGAAAGCGGATTGCGCTGGTCGCGCAGGACAACAAGAAAGGTAAACCTGCTTGACTGGGTACGCTTCAATAAGGTATTGCTCGCCAGGCATGAATTGTTTGCAATCGGAACAAGGGGAGGCCTGCTCGAGGAAAAACTGAAGATTCCAGTCGTCGAGCTTCAAAGCGGACCGCTTGGGGGCGACAGCAGATCGGAGCGAAGATCGCTGAAGGGACGATCCGACTTTCTAATCTTCTTTTGGAATCCGCTCGAACCGGTAGTGTCTTAATTTGTGAAGACTGCCTAAAAGAATCCTATTCTCCGCGTCTGGAAAAATGAAGCCAAAACTCGCGCTGTTAGCAGCCGTCATACTCTCCGTCCACTGGGCAATCGCCCTGGTTCCTCGCGTTAATGGTCAGAAGGCACGCCTTCGAGATCGAGATGACCGTCCTGTTGAAGAGCGTGACAAACCAGCCGATTCTCTCAACAAAACACCGGAGCGCAAAGTTGACGATCCTGCCGAAGAGGAGTCGCTCAATCGCGAGTTGTGGGAGTTCGCGCGACGCACCCCATACGATCGAATCCTGCCGTACGTGGCGGAAGAACAGCGCAAATCTCAGGCTACTCAGAATGCGGAGCTTGAGTTGCCAAACGGATGGCGAATTGCTCCAGCTGGTCAACAAATAGAGATTGGCAGATTGCCTTATGAAGCAGTTCCATTTGCAGGCAAGCTGATTGTTCTGAATACGGGCTATTATTACAAAGAACCGTCGTTAGTCTCTGTCGTTGACACTCAAGCCGGACACGTAGAGAAAACCCTGAAGATCAACTCGCTGTTTCCCAGTGCAGCCGTCGGTCTCGATGGCGACCTCTACATCAGCGGTGGTTTTGATCAAAAGGTACTCCGAGTGGATCGGCAGTTTAAGGTAGTTCGCGAGTATCCCGTAGTAGGCTTCGCCGGAGGCATCGCGCCGATTGATTCACAACATCTGGCCGTGGGCTCCATGGCGATAAAGAACAAGCAGGGAGCTTACATTAACGGTCGGCTGGTAATACTAAATACGGTCAGCGGGAAAGTAGAGAGGGAAACAGATCTCGGCTACTTTCCTTACGCAGTCCGCTCTGTCGCTGGAAAGCTTTTCGTAACGCTGCTTGGCGAGAACACGCTGCTCATTTATAGCCGGCAGCTCAAATTGGTCAAGCGCATCTCGGTGGGACTCACGCCGCAGGAGATGTGCACCGACGATGGACGTGTGTATGTCGTGAATACTGGCTCCGACAGCCTTTCCGTAATTGATACGCGAACCGATCGTCTTGTCTCAACGAACGTCACCTTGGCGGGCACCAACGCGGTTGAGGTTCTCGATCGCCGGACCGGAAAACAGTTGGGGCTTATTCCAACCGGTTGGTATCCGACTAAGGTTCTGGTCGATAAAGACCAGCTTGAAGTTGTCAGCGCGAAAGGCATACATCCGCGGCGTCCCAATCCCAACGGCCCGCGCGGCGACGCTGCCAGCAGGGTTCCGGAATACGTGCTGAATTTGCTGAGAGGCAGCGTGTCAATCATTCCAAAGAGTGACTTTGACCAGAATGCCAAATCATGGACCGATCAAGTTAATTCCGGTTCGCCGATTTTCAATACTCGGCAAGGCCTGATGGTACCGATCAAGCACATCTTCTACATCGTCAAAGAAAACCGCACCTACGATCAGGTGCTAGGCGATCTCGGCAAGGGCAACGGCGATCCGAAACTGACTTTGTTTGATGAATCAGTCACGCCGGTTCAGCACCAACTGGCGCGTGAGTTTGTGACCATCGACAACTTTTTTGCCAACGGAGAGATCAGTGTACTGGGGCATACCTTCACGACCAGCGGCTATGCGAGTCCTTTCGTCGAATGGCTCGGCAACGAGAGCTATTCCGATCGCTGGAAAGGATATCCTTACGGCACGGTGCCTGCGACGATGTCGCCGGTTTATATTTGGGATATTCTGGATGACAAGAGAATCGATTATCGTATCTACGGCGAAAACTATTTCCTGTTCACGCGCGCCTATCGCATTTTCGTTGAGAGATACGGTCCCAATAGCGAAGCGGCCCGCAAATTCTACGACAAGACCATTGCGGCGGCAGCCGCCGAGGATAGGGGCAATGAGTTTTACGAGTTGGCCAAGGCTTACTATGGCCAGGCTGATACTCGATCAGCCGCGTACCAACTTCTGGGCAATCCGGGGTTTCTAAAGTTGTTCGCGCGCTTTCTGACTGGCGACGAGCGTTTCGCGACCGCCATCAGTAGTGACAACGCGTTGCGCCGCCGATTTGCTGATTATCTTTACCACTATCCATTTAACTATCGCTCGTGGGATTTGAAGTATTCCGACCTCGATCGCGTCCATGAATGGAAGAAAGACTTTGAGGCTCAGATTCGATTGGGAAACGTAGCGCAGCTGAATTATATTTGGCTGCCAAACGATCACACCGATGGCAACACGTCGAAGATTCTCAACCCGTTTCAGTTTGTCGCGCA
>VBOC01000108.1 GCA_005877655.1 Ignavibacteria bacterium | reverse complement strand
TCATGAAGCAATGGCTTCCCACGACCGTCTTCCAGCGTTCATGCGTGCCCCGGTTGAGTGTTGCGTACTCGCGGATCGTCGTATAATCGCCCACTTCGAGCGTCGTGATCTCGTTGCGGAACTTGAGGTCCTGCGGAAGCGTGCCGAGCACGGCGCCGTGATGAACTCGGCATTCCTTCCCGATCCGGGATCCGTTTGCGATCAGGGCATGGGACGCGATTGAGGTTCCGCTGCCGATCGTGACGTCGTCTTCAATGACGGTGAACGGGCCGACCGAAACATTGTCGGACAGTTGGGCCTTGGGACTGACGACCGCCGTGCTGTGAACCGTAACACTCATCGGGATTGTATGCTGCGCGGGATAAATGAGCCGGCCGTGCGGGCCGGGTGTCAGGCTTCAGCTACGAGCTCGCTTCCGACGTACGCCCTCGCTTCCATCAGGGCGAGCTTTGCCCGGCGGCTGAGAATTTTCACCTCCAGGAGAAGCTGGTCGCCGGGGAGAACGGGCTTCCGGAACTTGCAGTTGTTAATGCTCGTAAACATCGCGAGCTTGCCTTCCGGGTTTTCCATCCCGTTGAGAAGCAGCACGCCGCCGGTCTGGGCCATTGCCTCGCAAATGAGCACCCCCGGCATGATCGGCCTGCCCGGGAAATGCCCCTGGAAGAACCAGTCGTTCAGGGTGACATTCTTGACGCCGACGATCCTTTCGTCGAGCTTGAACTCGATAATCTTGTCGACCATCACGAACGGGTAGCGGTGGGGGAGGATCTTCAGGAGTGCGTTGATGTCGAAGACGACGCCTTCCTTTTTCTCGAACTGGTACTTCTTGACCAACTTTTCCTGCTGGTACAGCTTGCGGATTTTCTTGGCGAACTCGACGTTGCTGGCATGCCCCGGCCTTGCGGCCAAAATCTGCGCTTTAAACGGCACCCCGATGAGCGCCAAATCGCCCATGAGGTCGAGCAGCTTATGCCGCGCGGGCTCGTTCTTGAACCTTAGCCTGCGGTTGTTCAGAATGCCGTTTTTGCCCATGACGATCGACTGGCCAAGTCCGATTTTCTGCATGATCCTCTTCGCATCTTCGTGCGTGCGGTCATGGTCGATGATGACGATCGCATTATCGAGGGTGCCTCCCTTGATGAGGCCCTGCTCATGAAGCATCTCGACCTCATGGAGGAAGCAAAACGTCCTCGCAGGCGCGAATTCCTGTATGAATTCCTTCTCGATGTTGAACAGGCCGGTGTGCTGGCTGCCGAGAACCGGGTTCTGATAGTCGATCATCACCGTCATCCGGTATTCATCGGTGGGCAGGGCCACGATGTCGACGCCGTTTTTTTCGTCGGTGTACCTGACCGATTCGTCGATGATCAGGTAGTCCTTTGGAGCATCCTGTTCCTCGAACTCGGCCCGAAGGAGCGCCTCGACAAACGGCTGTGCGCTTCCGTCGCAAATCGGCGGCTCGATGTTGTCGAGCTCGATGATCATGTTGTCGATCTGGAGACCGACGCACGCGGCGAGCACGTGCTCGACAGTATGCACTTTCGCCTCACCCTTCGAGAGGGTCGTCCCCCGCGAGACCTCGACGACGAGGTCTACAATTGCCGGAATCTCGGGCTTTCCGGCCAAATCGGAGCGCCGGAATCTGATGCCAGTGTTCACGTGAGCGGGGAGGAATGTCAAATTTGTAGTTACCCCGGTGTGCAAACCGACGCCGGAGAGCGAGACGGGCTTCTTAATCGTGCGCTGGTGGACCAACATGGGTTTGGTTCCTCTACTTCTTTCGGATCTTACGCGGCCTGAGACTTTTTTCGAGTTCTTGAACGCGGTTCGTGAGCTCGCGGACCTGACCCAGGAGCGCCGGGAGCCGGGCCAGCGCAGCCTCGATGCGCAGTGTCTCGCGGACCTCGCGCGCGGGGTATCCGAAGTACGTCTTCCCGGGCTCGGTGATCGACTTGCCGACCCCCGATTGGGCCCCGATCTTCGTTTGCTCGGCGATCTGGATGTGGCCCGTCAATCCAACCTGTCCCCCGAGCGAGCAGTTTTTTCCGACCTTCGTGCTCCCCGAGACTCCCGACTGCGCCGCGATCACCGTGTTCTCGCTGATGACGACGTTGTGCCCGATCTGGATCAGATTATCCAGCTTCACTCCCTTTCCGATGTGCGTCTCTCCGATGGTCGCGCGGTCGATCGTGCAGTTGGCTCCGATCTCGACGTCGTCTTCGATCACCACGATGCCGCGCTGGGGTATTTTCTCGTATGTCCCGTCCGGCTTCGGTGCGAACCCGAACCCGTCGCTGCCGATGACCGTCCCCGAATGGATGACGACCCGGCTCCCGATCCTGCACCCTTCCCGCACGCTCACGTTGGGATAGAGAAGGGAGTCTTCTCCGACCTCGGCCCCCTCTCCGATCACCGTCCCTTCATGGATGGCTGCGCCGGGGCCGATCCTGCACCCCTCGCCGATTGCGACAAACGCCCCGATGGCCGCATCCGCATCGACGAGGGCGGATGGGGCGATCACCGCGCTGGGGTGAATCCCTTTCAATCCGGCGCCTGCCGGCGCGGGCTGGAACGTGTCGATGAGCCGCAGAAACGACCGGTAGGGATCCGGCACGACGACGAAGCTCAAGGCCTTGCGGCGCTGGGCAAATTCCTGGAGCGGCAGCTCCTTCGAAACGAGCACTGCCGAAGCAAGGGTCGTAACCACATACTTCTTGTACTTCAGGTTTGCGAGGAAGGTAATGTCGCCGGGGCGCGCCTCCTCGATCTTTGCGACCTGGCGGATATCAACATTGCCTTCGCCCACAATTTCGCCGTCGACGAGCTTCGCAATGTCGGACAATTTCATCGTTACTTGTTGAAGGTGTTCATGCGCTCGAACACTTTTGCCGTGAGATCGTACTTGTCGTTCGTGTAGATGAGGAGGATGTCCCCGCTCTTATCGAAGACGTAGTCGTAAGAGTCCTCCTTCGCTATGTCGGTGATGACCTTGAAGATTTTATTCTGGACGGGCTTCATCAGCTCGTTCTGTTTCTCCGGTCTGCCCGAACTTCTTAGTCCGGTAGTCCGCGATTTTCTTGTCGAGGTCCTGAAGCTCCTTTTCCGCCTGCGCCCGGAGCTGGTCGGTAAGAATCAATTTCTTCTTATCGTACTCTTCGTACTTCTGCTGCCACTCGTTCTGCATTTTCGCCAGCTCCGCCTGCCACTGCGCCACGGTGTTGTCGATCTGGCGCTGCGCGTCCTGCGCCTCCGGGAGCTTGTCCATGATCGCCGCGGAATTGACCCATGCGATCTTGGCCTGTGCGACTGCGATTTGAGATGCGGCTGCGGCCAGGATCATTGCGGCCGCCAACATCACGGTTGTTTTCATATCGGTTACCTTCCTTGGAGAAGACTGTTTACTTCGACGAGCCGCCGCGCTTGAGGCGATCGATGACAAAGTTGGTGTAATCGTACTTCGGATCTCCATAGAGAAGCACGAGGATCTGATCGTTCCGGTCGAACATGAACTGGATCTTCTGTTCCTTCGCGACTGCCGCGATCACTTTCATCACCTTTTGCTTGATCGGCCTGAGCAGAGAATCGGTCAACTGCGCGAGCTCGCCGTCGGTCCCGAACTTCTGCTTCTGGTACAGCAGCCCCTTCTGCTGAAGTTCAAGAAGATCGTCCTTCTGGGTACTTTACCTGAAAGTCCTTGTCCAGTTTTTCGAGCTCGCCCTGCCACAGTTTCCCCGACTGATCGATTTTCTGCTGCGCTTCCTGCGCCTCGGGAAATTCCTGGAGCACCTTCGCCGAATTGACGTACCCGATCTTCAATCCCTGCGCGCCGGCCTGGCTGCCCAGAACGGGGATGAGTAAAAAGACAATGCACAGGATTACAAGATTTCGCTTCACGTTGGCCTCGTCGCGTTGTGAGAAGAAAATTGCCGGAGCGTTTTCGATCAAAAACCTCTGCCGAACTGGAAATGGAACCTCCACCCGTCGGGCCCCCCGTCCGTCGACAGGACGTGGTCCGCGCCATAGCCGTAGTCGAACCCGATGAGCCCGATCGGGTTGATCAGGAGGCGGGCGCCG
>VBOC01000106.1 GCA_005877655.1 Ignavibacteria bacterium | reverse complement strand
CTCCGACGGCCAGCAGTCCCTCTGCGATGGTAAAATACTTTCCGGCGCCGTAATCGCCTGCGTAAAGCTCGCCCATGCCGGGCAGAAGCAGCGAGTAGAGGACGGCAAGGCCCGTGCTCTTGTGTTCCGTCTCGGCCGCCTCCGGCAGAAGGATTCCCCGCTGATCGATCAAGGAGGGCGCTGCGACTCGGTTTCGGATGAGGAGATCACGTGCGATTTCATCGTGGGTTTGTAGGACCGCAGTCGGCCGCTCAGCTTTTTCTCCCGCGGTCAGCCCGCAGGGCTGCCAGACGGCTATCAGAGCCAGCACAAGGATTGTTTTCATTGGACCTCGGTTCCTATGCAAACGTCGTCATCAGCGCTCCGGATCACGATGTTCCGGACCTGATTTGTCAGGGGAGCCCGGGAGGGCGCTCTCACCCTGACATAGTTTCTGGCAAGCCCTGATGCCATCCCCGCTCGAAGTTGCCCCTCGAACAAGACCGGCAGCGTCCTTCCATGGAAGCGTGCGTAGAAATCGTGCCTTTTTTTCCGTCCGAGCATGCGGAGGATCTCGCTCCTCCGGGCTCGCTCCCGGGGCTCGACGCTGCCCGGATAATTCTCGGCCGGCGTTCCCTCTCGCTCTGAAAACGTAAACACGTGGAGATAGGATACCGGAAGCTCCCCCAGAAATGAACAAGTCTCTTCGAACATTTGTTGTGACTCCCCCGGGAATCCGACGATCACATCGGCACCGATCCCCGCGTCGGGATCCTTCCGCTTGATATAGTCGACGATCGACCGATAGTGGTCTGTGCGGTACCTCCGGCGCATGCCGTTCAGAACGCGATCGCTGCCGCTCTGGAGCGGGATGTGAAAGTGGTTGCAAAACCTTTCTGATTCAAGGATGAAGTCGGCCAGCTCCCGGCTGAGCAAATTAGGCTCGATCGAGCTGATGCGGATGCGGTCAACCCCGCCGAGATTCCCCAGAAGCTTGAGCAACTCCAGGAGACTGCCCTTCTCTTTCCGGCCGTAGTCGCCGACATTCACGCCGGTGAGGACAATTTCCTTGAACCCTTCTTCTGCGATCAATTGCGCCTGGCGGATGACGGCGTCTGCGGGCTGGCTTCGGCTTGTGCCCCGGGCCAGCGGTATCGTACAGAATGCACAGTGAAAATCGCACCCGTCCTGGATTTTCAAAAAGGCGCGCGTCCTTCCCCCGGCGTCGGCCGAGTACGACGGGGCGAACATGAGCGCTTCGTCGATGCAGGAGACGAATACTTGCGGGGTAGCCGGTTTCTCAAACCGCCCGGCATGTTCAAGAATATTGAATTTTTCCTTTGTGCCGAGAACGAGGTCGACTCCCTCGATCGCGGCGATCTCCTCGGCTCGAAGCTGCGCGTAGCAGCCTACGACGATGATGTAGGCGTCGGGAGATTGGCGAAGGGCCCGGCGGATGATTTGCCTGCACTCGCGCTCCGCGCGTTCGGTGACGCTGCAGGTGTTGAGGACGTAGACGTCGGAAGGCTGGGTGAAGTCAACGATCTCGAAGCCGCAATCGACGAACTGCCTCCCGATCGTCGACGTTTCCGCATAGTTGAGTTTGCAGCCGAGAGTATGGAGCGCAACTTTCTTGTTCACACCATGAAGTCAGAGGTCGGCGGCTGTTCGCCCGGAGCATCGGGAGGCGCATCGGCAGTCTTACCCGAGATATTCGCCACGTCCTTCAGCGTCATCGGCGGAAGTTTATGCTTCGAGGCGTACTCGTCGATAATCCTCTGCTCTTTTCCCTTCAGATACTCGACCGCAGACAGGACGATCCGCTTGCTGTCTTTATCGAACTCGATGACCTTGAGCGTGAGCTCATCGCCGACGTGAAACATGTCGGCAATATTCTTTATCGGGCTCATCGCCAGGTGTGACAGGGGGACGAACCCGTCTACTCCGGACGGAAGCTCGACGATAACCCCTTTCTCGATAATGCGGACGATCTTACCTGCCGTCTCGGTGCCGGATTTGTACGATTCGGCGAAAGCGTCCCATGGGTTCTCGCGGACCTGCTTATGCCCGAGCGAAATGCGCCGTTGGGCGACATCGACTCCGAGGATCACGACCTCCAGCCGGTCCCCTTTTTTCACGACCTCCCCCGGGTGCCTGATTTTCTTTGTCCATGACAGGTCTGAGATGTGCACCAGCCCGTCCACGCCGTCTTCGAGTTCAACGAACACTCCAAAGTTCGTCAGGTTGCGGACGATGCCGGTGTGCTTGGAGCCGACCGGATATTTCTCAAGAAGATTCATCCACGGATCGGGCTCCAGCTGCTTCATTCCGAGGGAGATCTTCTTGTTTTCTTTGTCCAGGCTGAGGATGACCGCATCGACCATCTGTCCCATGGAGACGACTTGCGACGGATGCTTGATATGCTGGGTCCAGCTCATTTCCGAAATGTGAATGAGGCCCTCGATCCCCTTTTCAATCTCTATGAACGCTCCGTAATCGGCGAGAGAGACGACTTTCCCCGTGACCTTCGTTCCCATCGGATATTTCGTCTCAATATTTTCCCACGGATGGGGCTGTAGCTGCTTCAGGCCGAGTGAGATGCGCTTCTTTGCCTCGTCGAAATCCAGAACGACGACGGTGATCGTCTGATCGAGCTTAACGACCTCGGAGGGGTGGTTGACCCGGCCCCAGGAAAGATCGGTGATATGAATGAGACCGTCGACGCCGCCCAGATCGACGAAGACGCCGAAATCCGTGATCGCTTTTGCGGTGCCTTCGAGGACCTGGCCCTTCTCGAGGCTGTTCAGGATCACGCTGCGCTGTTCCTGCATCTCGGCCTCGATGAGGACCTTGTGACTCACAACCACGTTTTCATTCGGATGGTTGATTTTCGCGACGCGGAATTCCATCGTCTTGCCGAGAAACTGGTCGAAATCCCTGACCGGCTTTACGTCGATCTGTGAACCGGGAAGGAAGGCATCGAGACCCATCAGGTCGACGACCAGGCCCCCCTTGATGCGGCGGGTGACTTTCCCCTGCAGCACCTCGCCAGTTTCGTACGATTTCGTAACGCGCTCCCACGTGCGCATAAAATCAGCGCGCTTCCGGGATAGAACGAGTTGGCCGTCTTTATTTTCGACGCTCTCAAGGAACACCTCCACGTCGTCGCCGGGTTTCAGCTCGTCAATGTTCGGAAATTCCGCAAGCGGAACGAGTCCCTCCGACTTGAAACCGATATCGATCGCGACCCCGTTGTCGGTGATCGCCACAATTTTACCCTTGACAATTTGTCCCTCGTGGATGCTGCTGAACGTGTTGTCATAAAGCCGGGCCAGCTCTTTGTATTCCTCCGGAGAGTACTCTCGCTCCTCAATTTCGGAAAAATTGAATTTCTTGCCGGTGGATCGGGTTTGTGAATACGAAGGTTTTACAGCCTCCCGCGATGATAGGGGTGCCGCCGCTTGGAACATCCTGTCCTTTATTTCTTCCGCCATTCAGTCTCCTTACTGCCGGTCGAGTCGCCTGGTAACGGCCCCGACTGTACTCTCTTCTTCGTGGCGGCGGTGAAAGTCATCGAACACTCGCCGTCGGGAAAAAAAGGTCACCGTTCGTTTGATGATCGTTGATTAGGATGACTTTGTTACACTTGTTCGCTGACACGATCGCCCGCTGAAGCCGTACGCTCCGCGGGAGGTTGGGCCCCCATCTCTTCGACCGCTTGCTTGATCCGCTCCATCAGCCATTGGGGGGTCGACGTCGCGCCGCTGATTCCGGCGGTCTCTACCCCGGCGAACCACTCGGACCGCAACTCTGATTCCATCTCGACGAAGTAGGTTCGCGGGTTTGCCTCCTGGCAGATATGGTACAGGACCTTTCCGTTTGAGCTGTTCCGGCCCGCGACGAACACCACCACGTCGTTGCTCTTCGCAAATTCGCGCAGCTTTTTGTCGCGTCCGAACACCTGCCCGCAGATTGTGTCTTTGGCGTGAAACTCGGCGGCTTCCTCATCGAAGCTGTCGATCACCAACTCCTTGACCCGTTTTTGAAACTCTTCCTTCAGCTTGTTAAACGTCGCCTTATCCATCGTGGTTTGGGAGAAGAGTACCGTCTTCCGGTTCAGATCAACCTGGTCGATCTCCTCCATCGATTTAATCACGATGGCTTCCCCGCTGGTCTGGCCGACCAGACCGATGACCTCGGCATGATCTTTCTTCCCGTAGATGACGACCTGATAACCCTGGTCGTAAAACTTCCTGATCCTCTCCTGCACTTTCCAGACAACGGGGCACGTCGCATCCACGAGCGTGACTCCCGCCTCGCGGGCGCGCGCGAAGGTCGATGGGGGCTCGCCGTGCGCCCGGATCAATACTCTTCCGTCCCGGATATTCGGGAGGTCGGCATGGGAGATCGTCTTCAATCCCCTTTTTCTCAGCCGCTCGGTCTCCATGGGGTTATGGATAATGTCACCGAGGACGTAGAGCGATTCGCCGGGAGGATTGCCCTCTAGCTCCGCCTCGGCGATGTCAATGGTTCGGATGACACCCCAGCAGAACCCTGCGCTCTTATCGATCGTGACCGTCACGTCCGGCTCCGTAGAATTTCTCTCGCTTTCTGTACGACGTAATCAACCTGTTGTTCAACCGTCAGCCGCGATGTGTCGAGCTCAATCGCGTCGGGTGCCTTCCGAAGCGGACTGTTCACGCGGCTCGCGTCCCGCAGGTCCCGTTCTTCAAGCTCGTCCTTCAACGTATCGACCGGGACTTCGATTCCTCCGCCCTGCAGCTCCCGGGCGCGGCGCCGGGCCCGTTCTTTGACGTCCGCGACAAGATAAATTTTCAGATCGGCCTCCGGAAGCACGACCGTCCCGATATCGCGGCCTTCGATCACCACGCCGCCGTCCCGGGCGATCTTGCGCTGATGACGTACCATAATCTCACGCACTGATTTGATTGCGCTCACGCGACTTACGGTTTTGGTAACGGCCGGGCTCCGGATCGCGCGCGTGACATCCCGCCCGTTCACCTTCACTTTGAATTCGTCCCGGGAATGCTCAAAGGTTAGCTGCATTTCTTCGGCGAGTCTTCCGATGAGCCGCTCATCTCCCGGGTCAAGCTTTTCCTCAAGCACCCTGAGCGTCACCGCCCGGTACATGGCCCCGGTATCGATGAAAAGGTAGCCCAATCGTTCTGCCGTCAACCGCGCGGTGGTACTCTTGCCCGACGCAGCGGGGCCGTCGATTGCAATGACCAGTTTCTTCAAAATCCGGGCGTTTTGCGTGGATCCTTGAGCCGGTCAATATACTAAATTCTCTTCACCGAATCAATATCAAAACAGCGGCAAAATTCCTTATCTTTCCCATATGAGGAAATTGACGTACGACGAACTATCCTCCAAACGGCTCACTCCTGAGCAGCTCTCACAGGAGCAGCGGTACCCGATTTTCATCCTGCTGGACAACATTCGGAGCTTGTACAACGTCGGTTCTATCTTCAGAACCGCAGATGGCGCCCGGGTATCGAGGCTGATACTCTGCGGGTTCACGCCCCATCCGCCCAGGAAGGAGATCGAGAAAACTGCGCTCGGAGCAACGGGGACGGTTCCCTGGGCGTATATCAACAGCGCGGTGGAGGCGATCGCGGATTTAAAGTCCAAAGGGATCAGAATTTGCGCCCTCGAACAGACTGAGACGAGCCGGGCGTACCACTCCATCACCCCCGACCTCTTCCCGGTTTGTCTCGTTGTCGGGAATGAGATCACCGGCGTTTCCGCCCAGGTGATGGCGAACGCAGATCTCGCGGTCGAGATTCCGATGTTCGGAATGAAGCAGTCGCTGAACGCCGCCGTAGCGCTGGGGATTACGCTTTTTGAGTTCGTCCGGGTGTGGAACAACCGCTGAAGGGTGTCCCGCTCTGCCGGATTACGCGGGAGTATCGATGATCTCGCGTATGCGCTGGAGGATCGCGTCGGACATGTACGGCTTCTGGATAAAATCCTTCGCGCCGGCTTTTACCATGTCCATCTTCAAGCGGGGTTCGAAATACCCGCTGGCAAGAACAGCCTTCACGTGCGGGTTGATTTGCTTGATCGCCTGAAACATTTCCCATCCTCCCAGTTTGGGCAAACCCATGTCCGACAGAACGAGGGCGATCTCATCCTTGTGGTTCCTGTAGACCTCGACCGCCGTCTTCCCGTCGTGGGCGGTGAGCACGCGATAGCCCTGTTGCTCGAAGAGCCCCTTGAGCAAGTCGCAGAGCAATTCCTCATCCTCCACCACAAGAATCATTTCATGGCCGCCCGGGGGTTCACTCCGGTTGTCGCCCTCTGCGAGCGGCGTATCGTCAGCCCCCGTCTGCACCGGAAGGTAGATGCTGAATGTC
>VBOC01000107.1 GCA_005877655.1 Ignavibacteria bacterium | reverse complement strand
CAATTCGATCAACATGGAGGACGGCGAGGAGCGGATGGAGAAGGTCCTGCCCCTCTGCAAGAAATACGGTGCAGCGGTGGTCGCACTCACCATCGATGAGAAGGGCATGGCCAAAAGTTCCGGCCGGAAGCTGGAGGTTGCCCGCCGGATACATCGTCTCGCGACGCAGCGTTTCGGGATTCCCGAACATGACCTCATTTTTGATACACTGACCTTCACCCTGGGCTCCGGCGATGAAGAGTTCCGCAAATCTGGCATCGAGACGCTGGAGGCGGTGCGGGCCATCAAGAAGGAATTCCCGGCCGTCCACACCAGCCTCGGTGTCAGCAATATCTCGTTCGGGTTGAGTCCGCATTCACGGCATGTGCTGAACAGCGTCTTTCTCCACTATGCGATCGAGTACGGACTCGATATGGCGATCGTTCATGCGTCCAAGATTCTGCCTCTTTATAAAATATCCGAGGAAGAGAGGGAGATCTCCAGGAGACTGATCTTCGATGAGCGGACACCGGCGTCGGACCCCCTCAAGGAGATGCTGGCGTTCTATGCCGGCAAGAAAGGCAAGGTGGCCGAAAAGGCTCCTAAGGCAAAGGCGGTCGAGGAGCGGCTCAAGAACCGCATCGTCGAGGGTGACCTGGTGGGATTGACCGAGGATCTCGATGAAGGCTTGAAAAAATATACGGCGCTGGACATCATCAACACGATTTTGCTCGACGGTATGAAGGTCGTGGGCGATCTGTTCGGCAGCGGTCAGATGCAGCTTCCGTTCGTTCTTCAGTCCGCCCAGGTCATGAAATCCTCGGTCTCATACCTCGAGCAATTCATGGACAAGGCGGCGTCGATGTCGAAAGGAACGATGGTGATCGCGACCGTGAAAGGCGACGTCCATGATATCGGGAAGAACCTTGTCGATATCATCCTCACCAACAACGGATACAAGGTCCACAACCTCGGCATCCAGTGCCCCCTCGAGCGGATGCTCGCCGCGGCGGAGGAACATCACGCGGACGCAATCGGAATGTCGGGACTGCTCGTAAAATCAACGCTCATCATGAAGGAGAACCTCGAAGTGATGAACGAGCGGGGCGTGTTGCCGCCCGTGATCCTCGGTGGGGCCGCATTGACTCGCCGGTATGTCGAGGGGGATCTCCGCCGGATTTACAAGGGAGCGGTCTATTATGCGAATGATGCGTTCGACGGGCTTCATTTCATGGAGCAGATCATCAACGGGGTGAGAACAGGCGTTCCCACGAACGGAGAGGGGTTGGCGGCGCCTGTCCTGGTGGTTGAAGTTGAACCGGCTCAGTCAGAGACGCTATCTGGCCTCGAAGCGAAAATCGCGATGACAACGCATGAATTCACGCAGGCTCCGAGAGCTGTTGCCCCTGCCGAAATCCCGAACCCGCCGTTCTGGGGATCAAAGATCATGGAGGAGATTCCTCTCGAGACGATCTTTGGCTATATCAACGAGGCCGCTTTGATCAGGGGGCAGTGGCAGGTCCGCCGCGGGAAGGCGACCGAAGCCGATTACCAGACTTTGTTGCGGGACCGGGTCTACCCGGAGTTCGAGGCGCTGAAGAAGAAGGTGGTGGAGAACCGGTTGCTCATCCCCAAAGTTGTCTACGGTTATTTTCCCTGCCGCTCGGACGGCAACGACCTGATCATTTACCGCCCTCGTGGCCTCGCCGATCCGGCGTCGGTGTGGGATCCGGGCCTTCTTCCGCCCGGTCGAGCGATCACCGGCGAGGCAAATCTCGCGGAATGGATGCGCTTTTCATTCCCACGGCAGAGCAAGGGAAGGTTCTTCTGCATTTCCGACTTTTTTGCGCCGCTCGATTCCGAGCAGTTCGACGTCATCGCGTTCCACCTCGTGACGATGGGAACTGTGGCATCGGAATACAGCCAGAAACTGTTCAAGTCCGGCGACTACAAAGACTATCTCTACTTCCACGGCCTGAGCGTCGAATCCGCCGAAGCGCTGGCGGAGTTCTGGCACAAGAAGATTCGGGAAGAGCTCGCGATCGACAAGAGCGATCATGAGGAGGTCAAAAAGCTGTTCAGCCAGCATTACCGCGGCTCCCGCTACAGTTTCGGTTACCCGGCGTGTCCCAGCCTGGAAGATCAGGTAAAGTTGTTCGAATTGCTCAGACCCGAGCGGATCGGCGTAACCATCACGGAACAATACCAGCTGGTGCCGGAACAATCGACGTCGGCTTTGATCGTGCATCATCCCGAAGCCAGGTATTTCAATATTTCATGATTTCGAATGCTTGGAAATTCTTCCCCTTTTGCGTATTATCACCGCTATGAGCGATGACAGATTCGAGCGCGGGATCGAGGAATTCAACGGAGGGCGTTACTTCGAGTGCCACGACCTCCTGGAAGATCTCTGGCACGATACGCGAGGACGTGACCGGCTCTTCCTGCAAGGGTTGATCCAGGTGTCCGTCGGATTCTATCACTTCCTCAACAGTAATTACAAAGGTGCCGCGAGCCAGTTCACGCGGGGGCTGGCTAAGCTGGATGGGTATCGTCCATCTCACCGCGGGCTTCAACTCGACCGGTTCACGACGGAAGTCGTGCACTGGCTTGCGATGGCCGAGGAAGGCTTGCGGGGGGACGTGCCGCTGTACGACGAATCGGGGACACCAAAACTTCATCCGGACGGCCTTCACCATTTTGAGCAGGGGAGACCCGTTTCACGATAACAGGAGGTGATGTCCAGTGGCGACGATGATTACAGAGGAGTGTATTAACTGCGGAGCGTGCGAGCCGGAATGTCCGAATATTGCCATCTATGCCCCCGGTGTCCCGTGGGAGCTGAACGGGGAGAAACATGACCCTCTCTCAAACGACTTCTATTACATTGTTCCCGAGAAGTGTACCGAATGCGTCGGCCACTTTGAGCGGGAGCAGTGCGCAGCCGTGTGTCCGGTCGACTGCTGCGTCCCGGATCCTCAGCGGGTTGAAACCGAGGAAGAACTCTTCCAGCGCGCGAAGGCGCTGCACCCCGGGAAGGAATTCGCAGAATTGACTCCCGAGACGTCGCACTTCCGGAAGTGAGGACTGCGGCGATTCCGATCCCTCCGCGTGGAACCGGCGATCGCCATCCTCAGTACCGGCGCCTCCTTGCCCGGACAGAACCTGCTGTGACGGTATGAAAATAGGAGGGTATGAGCTGCACGCAATTGAGACGGGGCGTTTCGGTCTGGATGGGGGCGCGATGTTCGGCATCGTGCCCAAACCGCTCTGGTCCAAGCTCATTCCGCCCGATGAGCGAAACCGAATCGAGCTCGCCGCCCGCTCCCTTCTGATTGTCGGCCGGGGGAAGACGATTCTCGTTGATAACGGCAACGGTTCGAAATTCACGCAGAAGCAGGCGGACATCTACCGGCTCGACAATTCCGCCTTCGATCTGAAGCGGTCTCTCGCGCTCCACGGTTGTGCCGCTTCCGATATCAGCGACGTCATCCTCACTCACCTCCACTTTGACCACGCCGGGGGGTCGACGTTCCTCGAGGATGGTAAACTCAAACTTACATTTCCCCGGGCGCGATATTATGTTCAGAAGGCCCACTGGGAACGAGCTCTTCATCCCGGCGAGAAGGATCGCGGGAGCTTCATGCAGGATGATTTTATCCCGCTCCGCGATTTCGGGGTGCTCGAGCTTGTCGAGGGGGAATTTGAACTTTTTCCGGATATTTCGTTGTTGGTGTTGAATGGGCACACGACGGCACTTCAATTGCCCAAAATTTCAGACGGGAAGAAGACACATTCCGCTCCCCTACATCATGGCGTACGATCTGCGGCCGCTCGACACGCTTGAGGAAAAGAAACGGATTCTAGGCCGGGCTCTCGACGAAAATTGGGTCCTTTTTTTCGAGCATGATGCGAGGATCGCCGCATGCCGGGTGAAGCAGACCGAGAGAGGGATAGGGTTCGATTCCGCCGTTGAACTATAAACCGATGCCGGGTTTCGTGAATATCGGGCCCCTGCATCAAGTCCGGGAAGGCTGCGGGGCCCTCGTACATTGCGCCGGCCTGGATATCGCCCTGTTTAAACGGGAAGGGAGCTTCTTCGCGATTAATAATGTCTGCGCACATCAGCATTTTTCCATGCTTCACAAGGGCCGATTGGAGGGCTTTCGCGTCACCTGTCCCATGCACGGATGGACCTATGATCTTCGAACGGGCAAGGCGACGACGGGAGAAGGATCGGTTGCGAGCTATCCTGTGCGAATCGAGGGAGAAAACCTTTTCATCGAATTGCCGGGCGACACGGTGTGAGCGCACTGACGAAGGAAATAAAGGATCGGGCTC
>VBOC01000105.1:7075-7601 GCA_005877655.1 Ignavibacteria bacterium | reverse complement strand
CGCACGCTGATCGTGTCCGGAGCGTCGGTACGAAATACATAACTCGTTCCTGCGGCGAACACACCCGTCGATGTGGTCGATAGGCCGTGAATCGTCACAAGCTCGCCCTCGCTGAGATTCGCCGGAGACTCAGTCAGAGGGAGCGTTACCGCGGCCGGCGGGAGCGGTGAAGTTCCGTGGCTCGTGTCTTTGAACGCGAATCCCGGGGCGCTAAGCTGATAGCCGCCATTGAAGTCGGCAACGCTTCCCTCGACCCTGACATTCCTGCCCGCGCCGAACGAGGGCAGTCCCCCGGGAAGGAATATCCCCAGGCCCCCCGTCCCATCCTGGACATAGCTCCCTCCGAGTGCAAACGTGTTCGTGCGGACATTGATCGTGCCGTTGATGCGGACGCCGTAGCCGAGGATCGACGCAAGCTCATACACTTTCACCCTGTCGATCGGCGCGTCACCTACAAAATATCCGGCGGGAAGAGCCTCAGTCGAGGAATAGGCGGCCGAATCGTCGATCGCAGAAATGAAATACT
>VBOC01000105.1:1543-6994 GCA_005877655.1 Ignavibacteria bacterium | reverse complement strand
ATCGTACGTGCCGCGATTGACTCGTATGTGAAGTCTTGCCGAGGCAATCGTCCCGTCGACGTCCTTGATCGTCGCCAGAACGGAATCGGAACCGCCGATTTCCGGGACGTTGAACGAGCGCCTGACATTTGAAATAGCCGGCGGGAGGTTCCCGATTGCCGGAGGATCCTCTGTGGCAGAGGAAGAATTCTGGGGACCCTGGGTCGAGGCGGTCACAAAGTCCGCTCGGTTATCCCCGGAATCCCAGCCGTTTCCGGCCAGAGAATCGACGCCGCCGATCGACATCGTCGCGGCGGTCGAGGTCGAACGCGCTTTCCGGTTGGCGCTGGTCGTATTTGACAGCGCGCCTGCCGGCCCGCTACCCTGGAACTGGTTCGCACTACCGTAGCCGATGAAATCGACGACCGTTCCGGTTGCCGGTCCGGAGATCTTCACGGTGTCGTTCACCAGCGCAACTTTGCCGCCCGTGGAAGCGAGCGAAATCGTGCCCACGGCGTCGGGCGAGGGCAGCGGCGCCGATCCGCCCGCCCCTTGCGCTTCTTGAATAAGAAAGAAACCGTGGGCAGCGACGGTCCCTGAAAAAATCGTCTTCTGCCAGCTCGATCCGCTTCCGGAAGCCGGCTCGTACTGAATCGACCAGTTCGTCAATGTGACCGCCGCCGGCGCTGGATTGTACAACTCGACAAAATCATTCCTGTACACCGACCCGGAATTTCCTCCGCCGCCGTAGACCTCGCTGATGACGAGATGCGATGCGATTTGGGCGTTTGCGGGTTTCATGAAGAGACTCAGGGAGAGGATCACGATGCATCCTGGGATCCAGCCACGTCCCGCACGGCGTGACCGGGCCGGGACATAGCTGGATCGGGCGGGGACATGGCGGGACGGGCGGTTTGGACGTAAGAATTTCCATCGAGCGGTATTCATAAGAGTGCCTCCTTCTCTTAATAACTGTGCGGAAGTTTAGTTGATTAGGTTATTGTGTTATCGCTCTCTCCATAAGAAGACGTGTGCGATGTACGGGGCCGGGTCGGGGCGCCGCCGGACGGGGCGCAACCTGACGGAACAAATAAGGCGTTGCCGGGAGCCGGAATGGGGCCTGAACTAATAATTCGGTAGGCGTGAGCGCGAGCCGGATCGGGGCCTCAGCTAATAATTCGGGAGGGGTGACCGGGAGTCGGATCGGGGCTTGAACCGATAATTCGGGAGGTGAATTGAACGAACCCCCTCCTGCCCTGGAGGAAGTTCGCTAGCGGATGAGAACGAGCCGGTGCGTCTCGATGAACTCGGCGGTGATCACCCTGTAAAAATAGACACCCGTCGGCGCCTGGGCTCCGTATGAGTCTTTTCCATCCCAGCCGGGGGCGCCGTTCTTTTCGTCGTGAATGTCCGCCGTGAACGTGCCCGCATCGATCGTTCGGATGAGTCTGCCCATAACATCATCAATCTTGAGGGTGACATCGGAGGGGATCTTCAGGCGGAACGGGATGAGAGCAAACGGGCTCCGCGCGGGGATGAACGGATTCGGAATGGATTGGCCGACGTGGTTCACTTCGTAAGAGGCCGGCGGCGGGGGCGGAATCGTGATCACACCGCCGCCATCGATCGTGTGCAGGATCGCTCCGTTTGAGCCGGTGGCCCAGCCGTTGTTCCGGTCCGCAAACGACACGCTGTAGAAGAGCCGGTTCGTCGGAGCCGATTGAAGCACCCAATCATCGCCTCCGTTGGTGGTGTGAATGATCGTCCCGGAGCTGCCCGCAACCCAGCCATATCGAGCGTCGGTAAACTTCAAAGAGACGTAGTGCTGAGTCCCGCGGAACGGAGTGACTTGAGACCGCCAGGTCGTCCCCCCGTTCGTGGTCTTGATAAGCCGATGGAACTTCCCCACCGCCCAACCGGTATCGGGCGTTACGAATTGGATGCCGAGGAGCGCTCTCTGGTCTCTCGCGGCCTCCGACCAGTGTGCGCCGCCGTCGGTGGTCTTCAGAATCGAAGTTGTATCGGAATTGCGGCCGAAAATCGCTGTGATCCAGCCGGTCAGGCTGTCGGTAAAAAACACCGAGCTGAGCGACAGAGACGTATCGGGCGGGCTCATCGTCCAGGCCCCGCCGCCGTTCGTCGTCCTGAGAATAGTCCCCCTCTGGCCCACCACCCACCCATGGCGCGGGTCGGGGAAGTGAACGGAGGAGAGAGCAGCTGGAGAATCGACCGGTACCTGCGACCAGGTGATCCCGTCGGCAGTAGCAAGCAGCGTTCCGCTGTCCCCCACGGCCCATCCCTTGGTGGCCGAGACGAAGAAGGCCGATCGCAGCGACTTCGCCACAGGGGTCGATTCCCGAAACCAGGAACCTCCCCCGTCGAGAGTATGGATAATTGTCCCTTCGGCGCCCACTGCCCATCCCCGGTAAAGGTCGATGAAAAAACTCGAGTAGAGGTCGAAGGTGACATTCTCATGCAGGCGGGTCCACGTGACCCCCCTGTCCCCTGTCCTCTTCGTCTCCCCATTATCGCCGACGATCCAGCCGTTTCGGACATCCGAGAACGCAATAGCCCGCAGCGTGTTCACCGTATCGAGCACAGTCGGGAACCACGTCGTCCCGCCGTTTGAAGTTTGAACAATGACTCGCCCGCCGACCGCATATCCGACGGATGTGGAGTTGAAAGTAATCTGAAGGAGCGTCGTCGAAGTGTAAGTGTACTGCCTCACCCAGTTTGCACCCCCGTTGGTCGTCGCAAGAATGACCCCCTGAGTCCCCGATACCCAGCCCGTGTCCCTGGTCCGGAAATAGATCGATTGAAAATCGCGCACCACAGAGGATGTATCAGGCACATTGAACCAATTGGTTCCTCCGTCGGTCGACTTGATCAGGGTGCCGAGATCCCCCGCCACGTATCCGATTGTACCTGTCGGGAAGTAAACGGACCGCAGATCCGCCGTCGTATGGCTCACGACAGAGTTCCATTGAATCCCCCCGTCCGTCGAACGAATGATCGTTCCCGAATCGCCGACCGCGAAGCCGACGCTTCCCCCTCCCGAAGCAACGGCATTCAGGTTGCGGGTCCCCGCGGGTGAATTCCTCGAAACCCAGTCCTTCCCCCCATTGCTGCTGTAGAAAATGCTCCCCAGGCTGCCGACGACCCAGCCGGTGGACGAATTCAGGAAGAGGACGGATTTGAGGGATAGATCGGTGTTGGCGGTGACATCCATCGGGTTCCACGTGGCGCCGGCATCGGTGGTGCGCAGAGAAGTCCCGTATCTGCCGACTGCGAGGATAGTGTTTGCATCGATGGCCTCCACTCCCAGGAGGTCATTGCCTTGAGGAAGTGGGTTCTGCCATTGCCATCCCTGCTGAGCGCTCGCGAAGAAAACTATTCCGATCGTCAGAAGGAAGAGAAGACTTCCGATCCGGAGAATCGTCGGATTCACACGCTCATCTCAGCAAGAGCATTTTTTGGACATGCTGGAATTTTCCGCCGTCAACCAGCAGTCGATAGAGATATACCCCGGAGGGGAGCTCGCCCCCTCGTGAGTCGTGCCCGTCGAAAACAAGCGAGTGGATGCCGGCGTCGAACGCCTCGTCGCGGATGAGGGCTGCGACTTCCTGGCCGAGAAGGTTGTACACCTTCAGGGAAACGATCCCGCCCCTCACAATATTAAACGTAATCGTCGTGGTGGGATTGAACGGGTTCGGGTAATTCGCCGAAAAGGGTTTCGTGATCGCCCCGCGCGGGCGAACGGTGGAGATCAGGCCGGGCTGCGTGTTCTTCAGAATTGCGCCGTTGGATCCTACGACCCAGGCGTTCAGGGAATCGAGCACCGCAATTGCGAACAGATTGCGGGTCGTCGCGGAGTTCTGCCGTACCCATGTCGTGCCGCCGTCGGATGAATACAGGATTGTACCGCCGATCCCCGATGCCCATACTCCCATCGTGTTGAAAGCCCGGATACCCGTGAGCGCCTGAGTCACCGTGGAGTTTCGGGAGGTCCAGGTGAACCCGCCGTCTGTGGTACGGACGATGGTTCCGCGGTCCCCCGCCGCCCATCCAAGATTTGAGGTGGCGAAATGCACGGCCCGAAGGGTGTGCGTCGTCGTGGACGTCTGGGTAATCCACGAGGCGCCTCCGTCAGTCGTTGCAGAGACGACCCCTCCGGCCCCGACCGCCCACCCCCGGCTCGGGTTCAGAAAGAAAACACCGTAAATATTCTTTCCGCTGCGGGTGGAGAGAGAGGTCCAGCTGGCGCCTCCGTTTGTCGTGCGGAGAATCTTGCCGGTGTTGGCGGCGATAAATCCGGTATTCGGGTTGACGAACTGCATCGCATTGTAGGTCAGGCGGCTGCCGGTCAAGAAGCCGGCCCAACCCGCCCCGCCATCGGTCGTCTTCAAAAGGACGCCGCTGCGTCCGCAGATCCAGCCGTTCAGATTGTCGGTGAACGAGACGCCCGTAAGGTATCGCGTGGTGCCGGAGGCTTGCATTATCCAGCTCACTCCGCCGTCATTCGTATGGGCCACACCCCCCCCGATGCCCACCGCCCATCCGTCGGTCACGTCCGGAAACGCTACGGCCAGGAGATTCGACTGGATCTGAAGCTCGCGGTGAAGCCTGGTCCAATTCAGACCGGCGTTTGTTGTCCGCAGGATTTCACCCCCGGTTCCCACGGCCCAGCCGTTGTTGAAATCCGAAAATCTGATGCCGGTGATCGACCGGACGGATCCCGATAGCTGTGAAGTCCAGACCCCCCCGGCGTTCATCGTGCGGAAGATTTTCCCGGCATCCCCGACCGCCCATCCGGTATCCCGGTTGAGGAATTGCACATCATAGAGGATACCCGAAGTCAGCCCAGCGAAAGGAATCCACGAGCTTCCGCCATTCGTTGTTGCGAGCACCGTGCCGTTCTGTCCGACGACAAAACCGTGTGCAGAATCCACGAACGAGGCGGCAACGACCCCGGCGGTCAACCCGGAGCCCGACGTTTGCGAACGCCAGATCGTCCCGCTGTTCGTCGTCCCGAACACAGTCCCGCTGTCTCCGACGATCCATCCGAAATTCGTGTTTGCAAATTGGATTTTGTTCAGATTCTTCGAGGTCGCAACGACGGAATTGGTCCACGTGTTACCGCCGTCGATCGTCTTGCGGACAGTGCCCGACTGGCCGACGACCCAACCCACATCCGGGGTGAGGAAGCGCACGGAGTTCAGCGGTTTGGTTGTGTGCGAATTGAGTGATCGCCAGGTGATACCTCCGTCGGTCGTCCGGACTATCGAGCCGCCCGTTCCGACGGCAAAGTGAATATCGGGTGTTACCGACTGAACCGCGCTGAAGTATCCGGTCACACCACCGGTCGCGTATTGGGTGTTCCACGACTGCCCGCCATCCCGGGTCAGCAGCACCGTTCCAAACTGTCCGACGATCGAGACCGCATCCTGGTTCAGGATATCCAGACCGTACAGA
>VBOC01000105.1:0-1435 GCA_005877655.1 Ignavibacteria bacterium | reverse complement strand
TCTGCCATTGCCACGATGCCATCGAGGTATCGAATGCCAGGCTCGACTCGTAGAGCGGCGAGGAAGAATCGCCCGGAATCGACCCGGAGTTATCCTGGCTATAAAAGGTGTCCGCAGAATCGGGTATTTCCTGCGCCGCGCAACGAGAGGCCGCACCCAGAAGCAGGGCGAAGCATCCTGCAACCGCGATGACATGCTTCAGCCCCCGTCTTCGAATATTCTTCAATTCATCATTCATACAACCCTCCAGCACATGATAGATTCCGAAAAGATGTCCGGCCTGCCCGGGCAGACAATTATTTAGATAACGAGAAGTCAACGCCGGCGACCTCCTCGCCTTCTGCCTTCGCATGGATCTCGATGATGTGGAAAATCTCTTTTGCAATATAACCAAACTGGGCGACCTGTGCTGCGTCGAGGGAGACTTTATAACTCCCGGGCGGAACACCGATGAATTCGTACTCGCCGGTCGAGAAGGCGACGGTCGTCAACTTCAGGGGCTTCTTCCCGCCGGGCGCATTTTGAAGCTCGAGCGTCACCGTCAATCCCTCCCCGGGAACGACTTTCTTCGGGGTCTGCACTTCGATCTTTCCGCGTACAATTCCCCCCACGACGATGGGTAGTTCTACGATTCTGAACTGATTCGGTTCGGAGAAAACTCCAAGATTCTCATACCGGGGCACCCACAATGGATTATCGAGCGAGGACGGTTCGATCGTCATCACGTATTCCTCATAGGGCAGGGTGTGCTCGAGCCCAAAGCCAACCCCCGGAGTGTAACGCAGGTATTGATTCCCGAAGAGGCTTGTGCTCCTGATCCTCGCCTTCGACACGACTTCCTCGCCGGGGTCCCGGACGCCGTTTCCATTCGCATCGACGAACGGTTGGACAATCAAAGCGCCATATCCCACTCGCGAGCTGAAATAATCGAAGAAAAAGTTGTTGGTCGCGGCGGAATATCCCGCCGAGCCGCTGACACCGATGGAGGACCGGAAGCCGCTCTCGCCGCCGGCGCCGATGATTGCTCGGAGGAGAGTAAACGGAAAATAATACAATACCTGGACCCCTGCAATGACGTTCTGAGTCACAAACGTTTTGTCGTAGAAGACATCCAGCCAGAATTGCCGGGTAAACCGGCGGCTGAAATCGATCCTGAGGGTCCTGAATCCTCCGTCGTTATGGAAATAGGTCGCCGTCCCGCGAAGGAGGAAGGCTGCCGGGGCGCGAATCGCAAGAGATGCGCTCGTAAAAGCGTCGAGAGCCGTCACTCCCACCGGGTTTAACTCGTACGCGCGACGGTGGGTAATGCGCGGAGAGAGGCTCCCGAGTTGGCCTCCCAGCGACACCTGAAAAATCCGTTCCCGCCCCGAAGCGAACATCGTTTGCCTGCCGAGAAGGTCGAGACCCAACCTCATCGTCCCGGGACGGAAGGGAA
>VBOC01000020.1:10040-12130 GCA_005877655.1 Ignavibacteria bacterium | reverse complement strand
CGGCTATCTTCCGTAGATGATGATCGTTGCGGTCAGAATCCACAACGAGATGTTGATCAGAAGCGGGGCATCCGTCAGTGCAAGGCGCGTCGGGTTCCCTCCCGCTTCCTTCTTATGAACTAGATATAAGTACCGAAAAATCCCGTAAAGAACAAACGGAACCGTGTAAAAGAGCCGGTTTGTACCGAACTTTCGAACGGTCTCATCGGAAATAGTATAGAGAGCGTACGACATGACCGTCGAAGCGGTGACAATTCCGATCATCTGGTCGAGGAAGTACGGACTGTATTGAGCGAGCACGGAGCGGTGCGTACCGGCCTCGGATTCAAGAACCGTCAGTTCATTCCTCCGCTTGCTGAATCCCAGGAACAACGAGAGTAACAACGTGCAAATAATCAGCCACTCGGAGGTCGGAACGTTGATCAGGACGGCGCCGGCGACGACGCGCAGGACGAATCCGGCCGAGATCGTCATCACGTCGAGAATCACGATCTCCTTGAGTTTCAGCGAATAGAGAACGTTGATCAGAAGGTAGAAAATCAAAACGAGGCTGAATTGCGGGCGGATCAGGTAGCCCCCGAGCAAGCCGGTTGCGGCAAGCAGAATCGAGCCCGCGAGCGCCGGACCGACCCGGAGCTTGCCCGACGGGAGCGGGCGCTGCGATTTTATCGGGTGGAGTTTGTCGTTCTCCAGGTCGGAAATATCGTTGAAGAGGTAGACGCCGCTGCTCACCAGCGAGAAAAGAAAGAACCCCTCGACAACCAGCACGACATTGTGCGCAAAGAACAAGTTGCCCGAAAAGACGAGGGTGGCAAAGAGAAAGAGATTCTTAATCCACTGCTGCAGCCTCATCGAGGCGATGAACGAGCTGATCACCACTAGAAGACGGCGGGTTCTTCATAGACTCCGAACACTTCCGCGAGAGCGCCGCACATCTCACCCAGCGTGACATAAGCCCGCGTGCAATCGATCAACGGCGGAATGAGGTTCGATCCGTTTTCCGCGGCCCTGCGCAGAGCGCCGAGAGTTTCCCCGGCGCGTGTGCTGCTCCGGTTCGCGCGGACCTCGGCGGTCCGCTTTTTCTGTTTCTTCTCCACCTCCGGCGATATGAGAAGGATCGGGATCTGAATCTGCTCGTTTTCCAGCACGTACTCGTTGACTCCGACGATAATTTTCTCTTTGCGGTCGAGTTCCTGCTGATAGCGGTAGGCCGCTTCGGCGATCTCGCGCTGAAAGAATCCCGCCTCGATGGCGGGGATGACGCCTCCGAGGGAATCTATTTTCTCGAAGTAGGCTTCGGCCTCTTTCTCCATCTTGTCCGTCAACGATTCGACGAAGTAACTTCCCGCCAGAGGGTCGATCGTGTTGGCGACGCCGGTCTCGTGGGCTATAATTTGCTGCGTCCGCAGCGCGATGGTCACCGCTTTCTCCGAAGGAAGCGCGAGCGTCTCGTCCATGGAGTTGGTGTGCAACGACTGCGTTCCGCCCAACACACCCGCGAGTGCCTGATACGCGGTGCGGATAATGTTATTCTCAGGTTGTTGGGCGGTCAATGAGCACCCCGCCGTCTGCGTATGGAACCGGAGCATCCAGGAGCGCGGGTTCTTCGCGCCGTATTTATTGCGCATCCGTCTCGCATAGATTCTCCGGGCGGCACGGTATTTTGCGATCTCCTCGAAAAAATCCAGATGAGAATTGAAAAAGAACGAGAGTCTCGGGGCGAAGTCATCGATGTCAAGACCCTTCTCGATGCCTGCTTCGACATACGCGAAGCCGTCGGCCAGCGTGAACGCCAGCTCCTGGATTGCGGTTGAACCCGCCTCCCTGATATGGTAGCCGCTGATCGAGATCGGGTTCCACTGGGGCATTTCGCGCGTGCAATACTCGAACATGTCGGTGATAATGCGCATCGAAGGCCCCGGCGGGTAGATCCACTCCTTCTGCGCGATGTACTCCTTGAGGATATCGGCCTGGATTGTTCCGCGAAGCATGGCAGGGGTTGATCCCTGCTTCTCTGCTACCACGATGTAATATGCCAGCAGCATTGCCGCCGGGGCATTGATCGTCATTGAAGTCGACACGTCCGCCAG
>VBOC01000020.1:4457-10014 GCA_005877655.1 Ignavibacteria bacterium | reverse complement strand
CGGAAGATCAAACGCAACAGAAAGTCCGGTTTGCCCGTGCTCGAGAAGATAATGGTAGCGTTCGTTCGTGTCCTCGGGGGTTCCGAATCCGGCAAACTGGCGCATCGTCCACAACTTTCCCCGGTACATGTTGTGATGGATCCCGCGCGTATAGGGATATTCACCGGGAAATCCGATGTCCGAAAGGAAGTTCAGATGAGCGATGTCATCCGGTGTGTAGAGCATCTCGATCGGTTCACCGGAGACAGTGGTAAATTTCAAGGGGAGTGTTTTTGCCCGCGCCGCCTTGGCGAGCCAGTTTTGCTTCGCTTTCTTGGCCTCCTCGGAATGATTGTTTGCCATCTGCCTCTTCCTGTTTTTAATGAAGATAACGATTCCGCTCTACTTTTCAAACCGGTTCGACTCGAGTCGCCCGTACCATAGGAGGCGGCGATTTATTATATTACGGCTCCGGCCTCCGGAGAACGGACCATGCGAAAGCCCTACCACCCAAAGAGAACCAAACCCTCGCCCTCTCCCGGTCGGCCGAAGGGCAGGATCATAGCCATCCTCGCGATCCTGGTGGCGGGAGGGCTCCTCCTTTTCAATCACCTCCGCTCGCGGGTCCCGGGCGAGTCAACTGCCCCGATGACAGAAGCGACCCCATCCGTCCACCGGGTAGGAGAAAACCCCGCGGCAAGATGGCACGAGCGCGCTCGTTCCGTCGACGCTCTGTTCCATGATGTGTATACGCCCTGTTGGGAGGGCGCCTACGGGGCAATAGGAGACGCCTATCTCTTCGCGGCCACGAACGACTCCTCCCTCCTCCGCTTCCACACGGTCGCGCATGACCTCAGGAAAATGTGCACCGGGACCTGGGTCGACGACCGGGCCTGGGTCTGCCTGGCGGAACTTCTCTGGTGGCATTTCTCGGGCGAAAGGAACCGCTCACTCGTGGATGACGCGAGGCGCCGGTATACAGAGGCACGACAGGAAGGGAGACTTTCCAATTATGAGGGCTATTGGAGCTGGTATAACTGGCCCCCGCACTCTGTGGGCCGCGGCCAGATCTTCACCAACAGCAACATGAACCAGATGGCCTCCGTCGCATGCTGGTTGTATGAGGCGACGCGCGACAAGCGCTTCCTTGAGGATGCTCTCCTCGTCTGGAACGGTGACAAGACGTCCCCCGGCGTCGAAAAGGCGCTTTATAAGGGTGATGGCCGGTGGGAGGGAAAGCCCGGACTCGCGGCGTTTGGCAAACAACTCCCGTGGGAAGGCGCGGAATACTGTTCAATCGGGGCGTCGTTGTACCGCATCACCGGAGATGAGCGGTACAAGGCGGTTGTGATCGCCACCGCGATGAGAATCTTGAGCCCCGCCGGGGGTTGGGTCGATCCTCAGGATTTTTACCAGATCCGCATGGACGGCAACGGCGCGTTCGTGAACTATGTCCTGGACGCCTACTCGATCGCGCCGGGGGAGATGGCTGACGTGCTTACAAAAGTCGAATTGATGCTGGAACACGTGTGGACGAACCACGAGGGGAGAGCGACGGTGACCCTGCACAGGGAATCGGACCATGGCATCCGGAACGGGTGGAATCCGTTCGGAGGAGAAGACGGCTACGGAGTCGATGAGATCGGTACGGTTCATGCGCAGGGCGAGGCCGCCCGCGCATTCGGAATCTTCGCATATTACAAATCGGGAAAAATCTGAGACCCGCTTTCCTCCGTTTCACGTATCGGTTTGTATGCCCGCCCGATCAGATCATCGCTCATGCTGATCTCGGGCGATCGGTTCTTCATGCAGAGATACAGTTTTTCCATCGTGTTGAGCTTCATGTAAGGACACAGGTTGCAGGCACAGCTCTCTTCGGGGGGAGCGGGGATGAAAACCTTGCCGGGACAAGATTTCTCCATCTGGTGGATGATCCCCGCCTCCGTAGCAATGATAAACTCTTCTTCCGCACTTTGCTGCACATAGCGGAGCAATGCGCTCGTCGAGCCGACAAATTCAGCCTTCTCGAGTACGGCCTCGTCGCACTCCGGGTGCGCGATCAGCGTTGCGCGGGGGTATTTCGCCCTGAGCCGGAGCAATTTTCTTTCGCTGAACGTCTCATGGACGATACAACTTCCCTGCCAGAGAAGCATCTCCCTTCCGGTTTTCTTCACAAGGTATTTCCCCAAATTCCGGTCTGGGGCGAAGAGAATCGGCCGATCTTCGGGGACCTGACGGATGATCTTTTCGGCATTGCTCGATGTGCAAATGATATCGCTCAGCGCCTTAACCTCGGCGGAGCAGTTGATATACGTGATGGCGACATGGTGAGGGTGCATTTCGCGGAACGCCTTAAAAAGGGGAGCGGGACACCCCTCCGCCAACGAGCAGCCCGCGTTCAGATCAGGCAACAGCACTTGCTTTCGTGGATTCAGAATCTTCGCGGTTTCAGCCATGAAATGAACCCCCGCGAAGACGATGACGTCCCGATCGGTGGAGGCTGCCCGGCGTGAAAGCTCGAGGCTGTCCCCCACAAAATCGGCCAGGTCCTGAATCTCGGAATTCAGATCCCTCTTGAGCCGGAGAATCTCATCTTCCAGATTCAGCGGGATGAAAGCGGTTTCCGCTACCTCCTGGGGCGCGATATCGGCAGTTTCATAGGGCATGTATCATAAAATAAGGAACGGCCCCTCGAAAATCAACGAGGGGAGGCGGAGTCGAGTTCCGCGTTCAGGCGGGAGGTTTCTCCGATTCGGGAGGAGGTGGTTTGGGAGTGATGTCCTCGAAATCCGCATCCTGGACATTGTCGAACGGCGGGATCACCTCCTGATCGCGGCCGGTATGCCCGGCGTCCGGGTCGCGGTATTGTTTCCAGTTCATGAATATCCGCGCGATCTTCACGATCATGTAGCCGACCACCAGCCAGATCACGATGCGCAGCAAGGCCGTGCTCTCCTACCGTTTCAGGACAACCGGATTGTAATACTCCACCGGCGCCTTGTCGGGCCGGAAGATTTCGTTCATCAGATCATCGAGCTCATGATCGTTCCTGACAAAGTCGATTTGCGAGGCATTGATGATCAAAAGCGGAGCCGCCTTGTACCGGAAGAAGAAGTAGTTATAGGCCTCATTCAGTTCCCTGATGTACTGCTCGGACATGTTCCGCTCGTACGGCCTTCCGCGGGCGCGGATATTGGCCATCAACCGCTCGACACTGCACTGAACGTAGACGACCAGGTCGGGAACAGGGACATTGCGCTCGATCGAGCCCAGAACCGTTTCATAGAGCCGGAGCTCGTCGTCTTCGAGATTCAAGTAGGCGAAGATCTTGTCTTTCTCGAAGATGTAATCGGTGATGAGGAACTTGTGAAACAGGTCGGCCTGATGGAGCTCCTGCTGCTGCTTGTATCGGCTGAGGAGGAAGAACAACTGAGTCTGAAATGCGTAGCGCTCCGGGGCTTCGTAAAATTTAGGGAGAAAGGGATTCTCCTCAAATTTTTCAAGGACGAGCCGTGCGGAAAGCCTCTCCGCCAGAAGCGAAGCCAGGCTCGTCTTGCCGGCTCCGATGACGCCTTCGATGGCGATGGTACGGACGGGCGTTTGTTCCACCAGAGCGTCGAGCGAGGCTTTCACGGATGAGTCAGGCGTCCGGATGGACGGATACGACGTGCTGGTCGGTGCGGACCACCCGGCTCAGATCGCGACAGCCCCGCAAAAGCGAAGCGACCGTCTGATTTCGCGTCGGGTGAATGACAAGGGGGGCGATTTCCTTCAACGGCTCCAGAACAAACCTCCGGGTTTCCAGCCGGGGGTGTGGCACCCGGACAACGTCATCGGCATACGAAAAACCGTCGTATAAGAGGATGTCGATGTCGATTTCCCGGTCCGTCATGGGCGGCCGCTGCTTCCGCCCTAACTTTTTCTCAATCGATTTCAAAAGCCGGATCAGTTCCGCCGGATTGAGGTCGGTCTCGACTTGGAGCGCCATATTATAGAATTGATGCCCGGGCTCCATTCCCACGGGCTCTGTTTCATAGACCGAGGAAATAGCCCGGACGGGCATCGCCTGTTCAATCGTCTGAGTCGCTTTGGAGAGCGACCCAAGGCGGTCGCCCAGATTCGATCCAAGCCCGAGAAACACCCTGTACATGCCCTATTTCCGGTTTTCTGCGGTTTCCGGACTTTGACGCGCGCGGATTCGACGGCCGGAAATTCGCGAATAATACCACGTGCAATCGTCTTCGCCAGTGACTCGAGGAGGTAGTACTTCTTGTGAGTCACCGTTTGTTGAATGAAGGCATAGACCGCCTGGTAGTCGACCGTGCGTTTCAGGCTGTCCTTCTCGGCGGCGGCGGATAGATCGCTTTCGAGTTCGACATCGACTTCAAACTTGCCGCCCAGATTTTGTTCATCGGTGGCCACGCCGTGGTACGCATAAAACGAAGCATTATGGATTCTGATAACGTCGGAGTGCATACCACGATGGGAAAAACTGTGCAAATATATATCTTTCTCACTTGAGAGTCAAGAGAGAGCCGGGTTTTTTCACTCCCCTCATTTTCTTTTCTCGATCTTCGACCAGGTGTCTCGCAGAGTCACCGTCCGATTGAACACAAGCCGGCCGGGCTTCGAATCCGGGTCGACGCAGAAGTATCCCGATCGCTCAAACTGAAACTGATCCCCGGCGCCGCATCGTGCGAGGCCGTTTTCAACCTTGCACATGTTCAGGACCTCGAGCGAATTTGGATTAAGGCACTGTTCCCAATCGTCGCCGCCCGGTTCTTCGACTGAAAAAAGCCGGTCATAGAGCCGCACCGTCGCATCGAGAGCGTGAGCCGCAGACACCCAGTGAATGGTGCCCTTCACTTTCCGCTGGCTGGCCGGTAAACCGCTCCTGGTCTCCGGATCGATCGTGCAGCGAAGCTCACTCACCTCCCCCGTTTCACGGTCCCTGACCACACCCGTGCATTTGAGGATATAGGCATACCGCAGGCGCACTTCCGTTCCCGGAGCCAATCGGAAGTATTTCGGCGGAGGAATTTCCCGGAAATCATCCCGTTCGATGAAGAGGTGTTTTGAGAACGGGATTTTCCTCGATCCCATTCCCGTATCTTCCGGGTTATTGACCGCGTCCATTTCCTCGACCCGGTCCTCCGGGTAATTTTCGATGACGACTTTCATCGGTCGCAGGACCGCCATGGCTCTTTGTGTCCGCTTGTTCAGATCTTCGCGCAGGCAGTCCTCCAGGAGGGCGACATCGATGGTCGTCTCCCTCTTCGAAACCCCGATCCGGTCCGCGAATTCCCTGATGGACTCAGGGGTGAATCCCCTCCGGCGCAAGCCCGAAATGGTGGGCATTCTCGGATCGTCCCAACCGTCAACCCTCCCGGTCTCAACCAGCTCGAGCAGGCGCCGCTTGCTCATGACGGTGTAGGTCAGATTCAGCCGCGCGAACTCGATTTGCCGGGAGTGGAAGATGCCGAGCTCGTTGAGAAACCAGTCGTAGAGCGGACGGTGGTCTTCGAATTCGAGCGTGCAGAGCGAGTGTGTGATTCGCTCGAGGGAGTCGCTCTGTCCG
>VBOC01000020.1:2800-4369 GCA_005877655.1 Ignavibacteria bacterium | reverse complement strand
CGCGACCCGTCGGCAAATTCTCCCGAGCGCATTCGCCGGAGGAGCTCAAGCGATTCCTCGGATGACCGGTTCCGGTACGGGCTCTCCTTTCCCGGTTGCGTCAGGGTGCCCCTCGATTCGCGGAGCTCATCCGCACTCAGGTCGCAGACGAATGCCTTCCCCTTCCCGATCAGCCGGACTGCGTAGTCATACAACTGCTCGAAGTAATCCGAGGCGTGGTACTCTCTCTGTGCCCAGTCGAAGCCGAGCCACCGGATGTCCGCTTTGATCGATTCCACATATTCGACATCCTCCTTCGTCGGATTGGTGTCGTCGAACCGGAGGTTACACAATCCGCCGTACTCCCCGGCGATCCCGAAGTTCAGGCAGATCGACTTCGCGTGGCCGATGTGAAGATAGCCGTTGGGCTCGGGAGGAAATCGGGTGTGAACCTTACCTCCGAACTTGTTCGTTCCCAGATCCTCCTCGATCATCTCCTGAATGAAGTGTCTTGCGCGGGGGGAATCCATTCTCACGCCGCGGGAGTGCTGATCTTTTCAAGGGCCGATCGTATCCTCTTCAGGCTTTCGTCCTTTCCGAGGATCTCAAGGATCTGGAACACACCGGGCCCTCCGCCGACGCCGGTGACGGCCAATCGGACGGCATGGATGAGGTCGCCGTCCGGCAGGCCGAGTGATCCTGCGACCGCTCTGAGTGCTTCCTCGAATTCCGCGGCGCGCGGCTTTTCCAATATTGAAAATGCCTCCGCCAACTTCTTCAATTGCGCCGGGGTCTCGCGCGTCCACCGTTTCTTCACCGCCGCGGGGTCGTACCGGGCGGGCGCCTCGAAGAAATAGGGCGCCTTCTCGATGAAGTCGCGCACAAATTCCGCCCTCTCGCGCATAGCGGCAATGACGCCGAGCAGGTACTGTTTCTCAAAGCGACGCTCCTTGTATGCTGATTTGTCCAGCGCGTCTTCGAGGAGTTCGAGAATCTGGGTGTCAGACTTTTTGCGGAGGTGCTGGGCGTTCAGCCAGACGAGCTTTTCAACATTGAAGATGGCTCCCGATTTCCCCACCCGTTCGACGGAAAATTCCTTTTCAAGCTCCGCAAGCGTAAAAAGCTCCCTCTCATCGCCCGGATTCCAGCCCAATAACGCCACGAAGTTGACGAGCGCTTCGCTCATGAAACCCTTTTCACGATATTCCTCTACGGCGACATCCCCCTGCCGTTTGCTCAACTTTGATCGGTCGGCATTTAATAGAAGCGGGAGATGGGCGAACGTCGGCTCCTGCCAGCCGAAGAACCGATAGAGCAGCAGATGCTTCGGCGTGCTTGGCAGCCACTCTTCGCCCCTGATGACGTGACTGATTTGCATGAGATGGTCGTCGACAACGTTCGCAAGGTGGTAGGTGGGATATCCATCCGATTTCAATAGTACCTGATCATCGAGTTCATCCGTGGAAAATTCCACCGTTTCCCGGATGAGGTCATGAACCCGGATTGCCTCTCCCCCGGGCACCTTCATCCGGACCGCGAACGGAATACCCTTTGCAAGGTTTTCCTCGATCTGGTGCCGGTCGAGCATCA
>VBOC01000020.1:0-2765 GCA_005877655.1 Ignavibacteria bacterium | reverse complement strand
AGCAGTGGTACGCGCTCCCTAGGGCAAGGAGTTGCTCCACGTGAGTCCGGTAGATGGGAAGCCGCTCGGACTGAACATACGGGCCGAACGGACCGCCTATCCCGGGGCCTTCGTCGTAGTGCAGGCCCGCCCATCGCAAGGCTTCGATTAAACTCTCCACGGCGCCTTCCACACGACGCGTGCGGTCGGTGTCCTCGATGCGCAAAACGAACACACCCTTGTGCTGACGGGCGAACAGGTAATTATAGAGAGCGGTCCGGAGGCCGCCGACAAGGAGCTGTCCGGTGGGACTGGGAGCGAACCGGACACGGGTTTTACCGTTTGTTGTCATGACATCCCGGCAAAAAAAATCCCCGGTATCGGGGATACTATACCTCGTCGATATGAGGAACGACTTACGTTAGGCAACCGCCGTGCGAACTGCCTGACGCAGGGCGCATGTTGTGGCGGAGAGGGAGAGATTTGAACTCTCGGTACAGGTTTACCCCGTACGACGGTTTAGCAAACCGTTGGTTTCAGCCACTCACCCACCTCTCCATCGATGTTGGCAATGTAATGATTTGCCCAAAAACTTGCAACGAACTTAGCGCCCGGACTTCTGTTTCGCCTCCCTGAACTTCTGAAGCTGTTTCCAGAAATCATCGTTCGCCGGTTCCTTGGCCACGAGCTCCGTCTCAATCGCGATCGCCTCGTCGTAATGCCCCAGCCGGTAGTGGCATTCCGCCACGGTGTCGAGGATTTGCAAACGTCCGGGCGCGAGCACGGCCGCCCTCTTGGCAAGCTCGAGCGCCCGCTCCCGGTCAAGATCGTGTGTCGCAAGTATCCACGCGACGCGCGTGAGCACATCGGGATCGTCGGGGTGGCTGCGCAATTGGGCGTTGATCGCCTGCACCACCCTCTCCATCTCGGTGCGCGCGGCGGCGAAGTTTTTCTTGGCATTGAACTCATCGATCGTCCGCATCCTGGCATCGAACAGAAACGTTCCTTCCCAGACATTATAGATCCGCCTGAGCTGGGAGAGGGGCAGCGAGTCGTCGTCCACCCGGATATCCACGAATCGGTCGTTGTAACCGGAATATCCCCCCCGGTCGCGCACCACGAGGAGCGCCGTAGACTGTTTCCCGCGTTTATCCCCGCCCGCTCTCTCGCCGGCCTCAAGCGCAGCGAGCAAACGCGGAGCCAGGTCCCCGGTTGTCGATTCAAACGCGTTCGCCATTGCCCTGAGAACGCCCTCCCCTGCGAGGATGTTCCCCTGGACGCTGTAGCCGTTTCCGGTCAGGTGGCCCGCGAACTGCTGGCAGCCGCTACCCGTGTAGGCGAACGCACTGCCGTGAGCATCGACGATGGCGAGCTGACGCCGGTTTGCGTTTGAGTCGGTCTGGATCAGCTCCTCCACGGCCTGACGCGCGCTTTCACCCCGCCCGAGCATCTCCAACCCCCGGGGACCGAATTCCGTATTGGCCCACGCCTGTGTCGCGACGGCACCCACATCTGCGCGCGCGTACGGGACGACCGCTCCTACGCCCAAAAACTTGGATTGAACCGCCACGCCCAGATCGCCGGTTGCAGAATCCCATGCCACGACGGAAAACGTCCCCATCACCTCCGATTCCGGGATGCTTGTTTCCGGAGTACCCTGCTGGGCGTGAAGAATGCCGCCGCAAAGAACGAGCCACGAAAAAGATCGAAAGAATTTCATATCCTCACCTCGCTTATCAACGACACGTTGACTGTATGGAGAGCTTGAATCGCCGGACGACCTTATTCCCGGTGTCCGCCACATAAAGCGTGCAGTCACTCGAGAACGCAATCCCCATCGGGGATTTCAAACCCGGGAGTTGGCCGGATGAAGAAGTCAGCGTCCTGCCGAACGACTCGGAGCGAAGCTGGCCCCGTTGATTGAATTTTATCACACTATCAAGTTTGGAATCAACGATGAAGATTTCCCGCCGCCTCCGGTCATACGCCGCGCCCGAGGCATTTTGAAACAAATAGGGGTGGATGATATCGACTCCCCGTTGTGCGCCGTTCGCCGGGTCATACTTCGGAAGCCAGCCCTGAAAGTCAATCGTGCTCGTATAAGCCATCCAGACCGCGCCGTAGACGACCCCGTCGGTGGACTGTGTGACGACGAAATCGAACTGGGAAGGAAACACCATGATGCCGGTGAGATAGCGAATGTCCGTAATTGCGGTCCCGCCCGAGGGCCGCGTCACGAGATCCCCGATCGGCGTAATCAACGTATCGCCACTGTTGAACCGGAGCAGGCGGGTGTCGGGATCCACAAAACTTGTGTTGTCGGGCCCCGTGCGGGCGACGATGAAGGCGTTTTTCGGAAGTATGCCGATCCCCGGATACCGTCGCTCGGGTCTCCCGGGCTCCTGCCAGATGATGCGATGGTGCGCATTGGGCAGATCGTGATCCGCGAAGTAGGAAGTGTCCCTTCGAATGGGCGTAATGATAGTGTCGCCAAACTGTCCGATGACGGTGTCGATGCGGGAGACATAGGTCGTGTCGAACCGGACAAGGGAAATACGGTAGATCGCACCGATCGTGTCGGTGCCGTTCGGGGCGATCACTTCGCCGCCGACATACAGATCCAGTTTTGAATTCTGGGCGATGGATATGGGATGCATGATCCTCGAATCCCGTTTGAGCACGTTGCCCCCGGCGTCGAGCATCACGATTTCATTACGGGCGTAATCCGCCACGTACATCAGCTGGTCGTTCCCGGCCAGGATTGCCCGGGGACTTTCGAACCCCCC
>VBOC01000019.1:4161-4465 GCA_005877655.1 Ignavibacteria bacterium | reverse complement strand
CGTCGGCGGGTACGTCAGGGACAGCCTGCTCGGCCGATCGGGCAAGGATCTGGACATCGTCGTCGTGGGAGACGGCATCGAATTTGCCCGGACCGTCGCGGGAAAGCTCGGAGGCCGGCAGGTTGTGGTCTATGAGAAGTTCGGCACCGCGATGATGAATTTCGACGACCGAAAAGTTGAGTTTGTTTCCGCGCGCGAAGAGTCGTACGAGCCCGCATCGCGCAAGCCCTCGGTCCGGAAGGCGACGCTCGAAAGCGACCTCTCCCGGAGGGATTTTACGATCAACGCGATGGCCGTCGGCATC
>VBOC01000019.1:461-4109 GCA_005877655.1 Ignavibacteria bacterium | reverse complement strand
GATCGGACGTTTGACGACGATCCGTTGCGGATGATGCGCGCGGTCCGGTTCGCATCGCAGCTGCGTTTTATAATCAAACCGGATGCGATCGAAGCCATCAGGCGCAAAGCCGAACGCATCGGGATTGTTTCCGCCGAGCGGATCACAGACGAATTTTTGAAAATCCTCGGGTCAGAGAAACCCTCTGTCGGACTGAAGCTGCTTTATGACACCGGGCTCGCGAAGATCCTGTTTCCGGAGCTCGTCGACATGGTCGGCGTCGAACAGAGGAAGGACATCCACCACAAGGACGTCTTCCTGCACACACTCCGGGTCGTCGACAATATTTCGGAGACGACGGACGATGTCTGGCTCCGTTTCACCGCGCTTGTCCACGATATCGCGAAGCCGCGGACGAAGGCGTTCAAAGAGGCGATCGGATGGACCTTTCACGGGCATGAGGAACTCGGCGCCCGGATGATGAAGGGTCTGTTCCGCCGGATGAAGCTCCCGATGGACCGCCTGCCGTACGTCGAAAAACTGGTCCGTCTGCATCTGCGGCCCATGGTCCTGGTGAGCGAGGAAGTCACCGATTCGGCCGTCCGAAGGCTCCTCTTCGAGGCGGGAGCGATCATTGACGACCTAATGAGGCTTTGCAGGGCCGATATTACCTCCCAGAACCCCGATCGGGTTGCTCGGTACCTCAAAAATTACGATATTGTGATGCAGAAAATGCGCGAGGTTGAAGAGAAAGACCGCCTCCGCAACTGGCAGCCGCCCGTGCGCGGCGACGAGATCATGGCGATCTGCGGTCTCGAGTCCGGTCCGATTGTCGGAGTTCTTAAGAAACGAATCGAAGAGGCCATTCTGGAGGGTGAAATCCCAAATGAGCACGACGCCGCCCTGGCCTATCTCCTCAATATTAAGGACCAGGTCCTACAGGAAAAGGTCTGAAAATCCGCTCGGCCCCCCTGCAACTTCTGCCACTGATTTTCGTTAAAGGGGAAGGTGTCTTTGATTCCCATCTCAGTGCAATACCACCGATACGAAGGAGTTCACCGATGAAAGGATTTCTGGTCCCTGTCCTGGGCGCCCTCTTCACTCTCCTCGCCAACCACGGCGCGTTCGGACAGGCAGCGAAGACCCTGACACTCCAGGGTTCGATCGATCTAGCCCTCGAGAAGAATGTTTTCGTCACACAGGCGCGCAACACGCTCGAAGCGCAGCAGTCGGCAAAGCATGCAGCGGTCGGTGCGATGCTCCCGAGCCTGGATCTCAGCGGCGCCTTCTCCAGAAACCAGATCTGGAGCAGCCAGCAAGCCGGCGTCATTTTTGTTCAGGGAATCCCGATTTCTGTCGGCGGCACCGATTTCCGCGCCAACAACTCATTCAGCACCGGCCTCTCCAGCCAGGTTACGCTTTTCAACGGGTTCGCCAATACATCGCGCGTGAGCCAGTCGCAGTCGACCGCCGCCGCCGCGGACTACTCGCTTGACCGGACACAACAGACGACGATCAACACCACGGTTCAGCTCTATCTCGACGTGGTCCGGACATCTCAACTGTTGAAGGTAAGCGAGGACAATCTCAAGCGCAGCGAGAAGCAGCTTGACCGGATCACCGAATCGAACAAGGTCGGCGCGGTGGCCGTAGCCGACGTGTACCGGCAGAAGGTGCAGGTCGGATCGGACGAGCTTGCACTTATTCAGACGCAAAGCGCTCATGAGAAGGCGAAGGCGGATCTGGTCGCCTACCTCGGCGTAGACTTCGATCAGGAATACAAGTTCGATTTTGCCGGGATACCGGATAACATCGATACGACGGAATTCGCCGCAGTGAACGCGAAGTATACGGATTTCGAAAACCTCTACAAGTCGGCGGTCGAGAAACGGCCCGATTATCAGGCGTCGATCCAAAACCTGAATGCCGCCGACGCTGGCATCTCGATGGCGCGCGCCGGCTATTTTCCATCGCTCAGCCTTCTGGGCTCCTATGGCTACAATAATACAGAGCTCAGCACACTCACCGACAACCGCAACCTCTATTTCGGCGTCAATATCAGCATGCCCATCTTCAGCGGGTTTCGCACGCAGGACCAGGTTGAACAGGCGCAGGTCACGCGAAGAAATGCGGACGAGCAGCTCAGGCAGGCTCAGCGGCAAGTGAGGGTGGACATCCGCAAGGCGCTCCTTGACCTGGAGTCCGCCGAGAAACAGGTGACGGTCACACAGGCGAGCGTGAAGTCGGCGGAGATGGATCGGAAAATCGCAGAAGAAAAATACAACCCCGGTTCCGGGACGCTGCTCGATCTTCTGGTAGCCACCGCGAATTATACCACCACGGTCAGCAACAAAGTCAACGCCGTCATCCTCTATCTCCAGGCGAAGAAGCAGACGGAGTACGCGCTGGGGACGTTGTCCAAGTAAAGGCGTTTCTTAAGAAGGAAGCTCTCATGGCAAACTCGAAATCAAAAAAGAAGATCATCATCCTTTCGATCATCGGCGCTGTCGTCATCGTGCTGACCCTGCTCGTGATCCTCGGCAGCAAGAAGGAACCGGTCTTCCCGGTGCAGACCGAAAAGGTGGTGCGGCGCACGATCACGCAGACCGTGACGGCGACCGGCAAGATATATCCGGAGGTTCAGGTGGTGATCTCCCCTGAAGTCAGCGGAAGGGGGAGCTTCTATTGAAGATCAAGCCCGATATCTACGTCGCGGAACGAGATCGGGCGGTCGCCGTGCAGACTTCGTCGAAGGCGAGCCTTGACAGAAGCGCTGCCGAACAGAGGCGGGCGCACGAAATGTCTGCGAAGGGCCTTATTTCGAATTCCGAGCTCGAGCAGGCGAACACTTCGTATCAGGTGGCGAAAGCGGCACACGATCAGTCGGATGCAGCATTGAAACAGGCGGAAGAGAGCCTCCGGAAGACGACGATTTATTCCCCGATGGACGGGACGGTCAGCGGATTGAAGGTCGAGCTTGGTCAGAGGGTGCTCGGGACGAGCCAGTTTCAGGGGACCGAGGTCATGACCGTTGCAGACCTATCCAGGATGGAGGCCCGAGTGGATGTGGGTGAGAACGATATCGGTTCAATAAGCGCCGGCGATACGGCGCGCATCCTGGTGGACGCAATACCCGAGAAAAAGCTGACCGGCATCGTCTATCAGATCGGCAATTCCGCAAAGACGAAGGGGCTCGGGACGCAGGAAGAGGTGACGAACTTTGAAGTACGACTGCGCATCCTCGATAAAGACGTCGTCCTTCGTCCGGGAATGTCGATGACAGCGACGATAGAGACCGAGACGAAGTCGAACGTTCTCGCGGTTCCGATTCAAAGCGTTACGACCAGGTCCCAGAATAAGGACAAGGAGAAAATGGAAGCGCCATCGCCCGACGAGATGGCGGCCAACGACGCGAAAATCAAGCAGAAGAACGAGAAGCCGAAGGAAGTAGTCTTCCTGGTCGATAATAACGCGGCCAAGATGGTGGAAGTGAAACGCGGGATTTCCGATGATTCGTATACAGAGATTGTCTCTGGCCTGCAGGAGGGGAAGGAAGTCGTTTCGGGAAGCTACAAGTCGATCAACCGTGAGCTGGAGGATGGCGTCAAGGTGAAAGTCGACAACACGAAGAACAAGACAGCGAAGACCGCATCGAAGTAAGAGTTCCCG
>VBOC01000019.1:0-435 GCA_005877655.1 Ignavibacteria bacterium | reverse complement strand
GCCGAGGAAGTCCATGCTCTTAGCGGCGTCTCTCTCCAGTTGCACAAGAACGAGTATGTGGCCATCATGGGCCCGTCCGGCTCGGGGAAGTCGACGCTCATGAACATTATCGGGTGTCTCGATACCCCAACCTCCGGGCTGTATGAATTCAACGGCATCAATGTAAGCGAGATGAACGACAACCAGCTCGCCCGCATCCGCAATAAAGAAATCGGGTTCGTCTTTCAGACGTTCAATTTGCTGGCGCGCTCCGACTCGCTCCACAACGTCGAGCTTCCGCTGATTTACGGCGGGGTGGCGGCGGCCGAGCGCAAGCGGCTTGCGCGGGAAGCGCTGGAACACGTGGGGCTGGGCGATCGCCAACATCATAAGCCGAACGAACTTTCGGGCGGACAACGCCAGCGGGTGGCGGTCGCGAGGGCGCTCGTGAACAAG
>VBOC01000102.1:1297-10178 GCA_005877655.1 Ignavibacteria bacterium | reverse complement strand
TTTCCTACTCCGCGGGATACGTTCGGTCGGACACGCTGAAGCCGGGGATCGGATACTGGCTCAAATCCCAACAGACGAGCATTATCGGGTGCCCGCTGACCCTCGACACGATTGTGCTCGCGAACGGGTGGAACATGATCGGGTCGTTATCGTCTGCCGTCTCCGTGGCATCGATCGTTTCGATTCCCGACACGCTTCTATCCTCACCCTATTTCGAATATACGAACAGTTATACGGTTGCCGACAGTATCCGTCCGGGCAAGGGATACTGGATCCGCTCGAGGGGGTCGGGACGATTGGTCCTCTCGCTGGCACCTTCGATATTGCCGAAACGAACTCCTGCTTTCCAAACTCCGGAAAATTTCAACACGCTCAATGTAGGAGATGAAACCGGCCACAGCCAGCTACTCTTTTTCGCGTCTGAAAATTCAAGAATCAACGCGGATTTTTACGAACTGCCCCCTGCGGCTCCACCGGGAGTGTTCGAGGCGTTCTTCGCACCCCGCCGGAGGGCTGCTGTGCATCCTCCGGAGCTAAAAAAGCCCTTGGAATTCCCCATTCTTGTCTCCTCCGGGCCGAATAGATTAAATTTTTCCTGGCGAGTAGACAATGAGAAGAATTTCGCGTATATTCTTGTCGAGATGTTCGGTGGCAAGGAGGTCGGCGAGATTCAACTTACCGGTGGGGGAAAAGTGGCAGTGGAGGATGCCGATCGACTCACCTTCAGGCTCAGAGTGCAAGAGGCGACAGGAAAGCTCAAGATCCCGGGCGAGTTTTCGCTGGGCGAGGTGTATCCGAACCCGTTCAACCCGGTCACGCATGTTTCGTACACACTGCCATCTGACGCCGATGTGCGCATCGTTGTCTATGACATCCTGGGCAGTGAAGTGACGAGACTCGCAGAAGGGGTTCAGAAGGCCGGAAGATATCGTACTGATTGGTCGGGCACAACAGTTGGCGGGACACCGGTAAGCAGCGGTGTCTACTACGTCAGCATGACGGCGTCGCCGCTCCCTGTAGGGGGACAGCCGGGCGCAAGTTATTCCGCAGTCAGGAAAGTATTGCTGATAAGGTGAACTTTATTTTTAGTTTGATAAGCAGGCGCTGATTTGATTTCATTGAGAAAAATTGTAACGCTCCTTTTATTGTTTGTCTGCAATGCGGGTCTGTATGCGGACTGGCCGTGCCGCCCGGATAGCTGCGTCATGATCTCCACGGACGCGGGGAACCAGTGGAATGTCCATCTTGTCAGCGACGGCCACAACGGGGCGATCATGGTCTGGCAGGACCGCCGGGACGGCACAAATGACAAGCTCTATGTTCAGCGAGTGAGCTCGTCGGGCAACATTCTCTGGAAGTTGGGAGGACTTCAACTTGCAACCTCCGCCGGACTCCAATTCTACCCTCAGATTATCTCCGACGAAGCCGGTGGCGCATTCATTGTCTGGCAAGACAATCGGCTCGGCCTCGATTACGACATCTTTGCCCAGAGGATCTCCCCGGATGGAATTTCGCTCTGGGTTCCGAACGGAGCTCTCGTTTGCAATGCGCTCGGGCATCAGTATAATCCTCAGATCATTCCGGACGGCCAGGGGGGCGTCCTTATCGTGTGGCAGGACAAACGGAGCGGTGATTTCGACATCTACGCGCAGAGGCTCGGTGCTACCGGTCTTCCGATGTGGTCTCTGAACGGGGAGTACGTCTGCAGCCAGCCTGGGGACCAGGTCGAGCCGAAGATCGTTTCCGACGGCCTTCACGGGGCAATAGTGACCTGGACGGATTATCGCGCGGGAACAGGATTCTCCGACATTTACGCTCAGCGCATGAGCGCGGCCGGACAACGTGCGTGGTCCGTAGACGGCGTGCCGGTGTGCATGGCGACGAATATGCAATGGAATGTTCAACTCGCTTCCGACGGCTTGGGCGGCGGTATCCTCTCCTGGCAGGACAGGAGATCCGGACTGTACGATAACGTATACGCACAGCGAATCGACGTAACCGGTCACGCCAAGTGGACGGAGGACGGTGTCCAGCTTGCAGCCACCTCGGGGCTCCAGTACTATCCCAAGATGGTGGGCGACGGTTCAGGGGGCGCGGTAGTGGCATGGCAGGACAATCGCCGGGGATCCGACTATGATATTTACTCACAACGGATCGGGGCGTCGGGTCAGCTGATGTGGGCCCGGACCGGTCAGCCCATCTGCACGGCCAAAGGTCATCAATACAATCCTGAGATTGCGTGCCAGAACACCACCGCGATCATCACGTGGCAGGATAAGCGCTCCGGCGAGTTCGATATCTACGCGCAGTGCCTGAATCCCGACGGCAGTCCCGCGTGGAAACCCGACGGCGCGATCATTGCCATTCCTCCGCACGATCAGATGATGCCCCAGCTCTGCAGCGACAGCGTGGAAGGGGCGATCATCGCATGGCCCGATTTTCAGCGGGGAGACGGCACGACGGATATCTTCTGTCACCGGATAGGAGCGAACGGAAGGCTGGCAGGCGGCTGCTTCAGGTCGATCGGACAGACAGGGTATGCACAGAAGCCGGCAAAATACCGGAACAAGTTTACGGGATTCATCAGCATGAAGCCGAATGAGGGGAATGTGAGGGATTCGATCTTCGCCCGCGGTTACTTTCCCAACGGAATCCTGAACGGAGTCGAGCGCCTCGACAGCGCGCGCCGTTACGGCTGGCAGCGTTTCACCAGTCCGTTCTACCTCATGCACGCGCTGCCTCAAAACGGCACCGCCCGGCCCTTCGATCGACTCTTTGAACGATTCTTCGTCGGATTGATGCGCAATCCCTCGGTGAGGCGATACAATAACGCTCTTGCCGGAGAACTGACGACGCTGAAGCTGAATATTGCCGCCAGCGACGCGGGTATCACCGAGAGTGAATTCGGTGACATCGTGTTTGTTGATACGTCTGACCGGGCCAACCCGCTCAATAAGAAATCTCTCCGTCAGGTTGCGGCGTATCCACGGACGAACTATGTGAAAGTGGGTTATTGGCTCAGCCAGATCAATAGCGCTTTTGCGGCTAACCTGGATACCGTCTCTACCAGCCCATTGACGCTCACCACGACTTCGTCTCTTTTGTCGATACCCTATCTGATACCCGGCTCAACTCCTGCGCCAACTCTGCCGCAGGTGGTGGTTCCTCAGAATATGGGTGAAGACACTCCGAGTAAATTCAAACTGCTCCAGAACTATCCCAACCCGTTCAACCCGATGACGACCATAGAATTCGAGTTATCGGAACCGGCGATTGTGACGCTCAAGGTGTTCAACGTCCTCGGCCAGCAGACCGCCGTCTTAATCGATCAATCCCCGATGGACGAGGGACCGCAGCTTGTCGATTTCGACGCCTCTAACCTGTCGTCCGGCGTTTATTTTTATCAGCTTCTGGCGGAACGATTATCCGGAAACGGCCTATTGTATTCAAACGTGAGGAAGATGGTTTTTCTGAAGTGAGCGGCGGTCCTCTGTGATGCCGCGATGCGACATGGAACGCCCTGTACGTGGCGTCCACGTCGAAATAAAGTCGCCTCCCCTTGATTCGACAAGCCGAACACACACTTTTTTTATCCCCATCCGTCAAGAAAACGCTTGATAATTGGAATTTGAATCACTACCTTCACAAAGACCCGAAACTGGCTCGCACCCTCAGTCGATCGGAAGTCTCCAGAGCATATTTTCCACCTCTTACATAGGAGTACCCCATGACACGTTTGCCACTGCTTCTTGTTCTCCTCGCTATGATTTCTCACCTGGAGGCGGCGGAGAAGAAGATGATTCCCCGATACAATCGGTTAACGAACAAGTGGGTCGCCTATCCGGCAGCTACTATCCACGATATCCAGTTTGTCGCACCGGAATCGCTTGCGGCCGCTGAAGCCTTGGGCGGGACTTATATCGGTCCCCGCTGGACGGTACAGGCATCTCCTCTCACTCATTACGACGCTCTCCAGGTTGCACATCCCGACACCGTGGTCGGGACGGCGCTCGTCATCATGCCAAGCGCCGCAGGCTCACCGCATGTGGGAATCAGTTTTACGCAGCATGGATGGACCATGCTGCTCCATGACACTGCGCCCAATTCAAATCAGTGGGGAGGGATTCTGGTGCGCGTAGGGGCAGGTTTTAAGACTACCGACGGCTCCCCCGACACCGCTCAGGCGCGAACAGATGGATTCAATAACGTAGAACGCGGGGACATTATCACAATAACAGGCTGGATAGAGGAGTTTCCCACGGACGGTCACATCAACACGACGACCCAATTCCGTCCTTATCCGGGCATCCCTATCGATATCTTATCGAGTAACAATCCGCTCCCTCCGCCCACGCTGTTGCCCACTACGGCATTTTACTCGGGAGGATATCCGGGAGGGGACGTGAAATTCACTACGGGGGAGGCGTACGAATGCAGCCTCGTAAAACTATTGCACCTGAATGTGTTTGATTATGTCAACACTGCGCGCGGAACATGGTCAATGAAAGACGCATCGGGAAACTATATAGCGGATCTCGACGCATCACATTATTTCACGTTCGGGAACGAGAGTCCTTTGATCAAGGGAGATACCTCGTTCCATATGCCCGTCCTTGGCGCGGTAGTCGACACGATCGTCGGAACGATGCTCTCAAATTCCGGAGGTGAGAATCCGCGCGGATTCCGGATTTGTCCTCTGTACCCGGGGGATGTAAAGCTTGGAATTTCTATACCGACGGTCATCACGCACCGTCGCTTCCCGGTTATTCCGAAATCCACAGACACAGTGCTGGTGCACGGCGTCGTGAGGAAAACAACCGGCGGATACCCCATCAGCCGCGCGGTTCTTCTTTTCAGTGTGGATAACGGTCCCTGGGTGGGGGATACGATGTCAATGATCAGCGTCGATTCAAACTATGAGGGGAAAGTACTCGATATCGACGGCCAGCCGTTTCCGGTCAATTCGAGCATCCGGTATTTTCTCAAGGGGATCGATGATCATGGAATTTCTCAAATTCTTGCGAATTCGAGCTCCACATTTCCGAATGACACGAGCAAGGGTTTCTTCTTTTACACCGTACTGGATCGTCCCCTGACTATCCACGACGTTCAGTACACTCCGTATCCAAATGGCAGGTCCGCGTATGTTGGCGGTGTAACATCCCTTTCGGGCGTAGTCACAGCAAGCAGTCATGAAATCGGCGCAACGCCGCTGAATTCCGGAGGGACCAGTTCATGGTACATTCAGAACGGGAGCGCACCGTGGAGCGGAATCTGGGTCGTAAAAGATACGGTAAACCTTCTCCCTCTCGATTCGCTCAAGCTGGGTGACAGCGTAACCGTTACCGGTACAATTCAGGAGCAGTTCGATGTAACGCGAATCTTCGACTCCGTTGTAGTTATCAATGCGCACAATCGCCCCCTTCCCGCGCCCATTACTGTCGCGACGGGAACGTTTGGCAACCGGGGAAATGGCGATCTCATCGCTGAACAGTATGAAGGTGTGCTGATCCGCGTTGTCGGCTCGACCGTGACCAATTTTGCGGCGACCTTCGCCGATTCGACCGAATGGGAGATTACCGATGGTGGCGTGGGGCCGATGATCATCCGTCGCGATGGCGTAAACTCATATGGGAATCGCGAATCGGATACATCGACCTCCGGTAGCACGCGCATTATCCACAATGGTGACAGGATCGACACACTCACTGGCATCGGCATGTTCAGTTTCAGCCGGGACAAGCTCGTGCCTCGAACGAACGCAGACTTCGTCGCGGGTGAGCCTTATCAATACAACTCCAGTTGGAACATAACCTCCGTGGGTCGCAGGCAGATCCCCTCTGCCAATTACCGCGTCGACTCGTTGTTCCCCGGAAGGATTTCGCCTGCTTTCGGATTTAACGGATCGTACTATGTGAGCCCGACGCTTAGACCGGCATCGGGCTACTGGGTGAAATTCGCGGCCGGTAAGACGATCAGGCAGCTTGGGGCAAAGCTGACGCTCGACACGGTACATGTCGTCTCGGGATGGAACCTCGTCGGGACGATCGGTAGTCCCATCCTGACCAGCAGTATCACGACAAATTCCGGTAACCATCTGTCGAAGTTCTTCGAGTATGTGGCAGGGTACAACGTTGTCACGACACTGACTCCCTCGAAGGGATACTGGGTCAAAGCCGATCTCGACGGATACTTTCTCGAATCCTCCTCCTTCAACATACCGAAGATGCCGGAGCCCTCGATAGCGAATTTCAATTCGATCAAGCTAACGGACCGGGATGGGAACAGTCAGACCTTGTATTTTGGTCAGGACGCCAAGAGGGAGATTGCGCTCCGGGATTATGATCTACCGCCTCCCGGCCCGGTGGAAGGTTTCAGCGTGAGTTGGAACACGGGCCGGATCGTCGAAACATACCCGGCGGTCGTGAGAGACGGGAGGAATTTCGTGATCGATCTGAAAGCGGATAACGGCCCTGTGTCGGTAAGCTGGAGCATTGTCAAACGGGACGCAAAGCACTTCACGCTGACTGATGCGGAAAATGGCAAGAAGATGAAGCCGGTCGATCTCAGTGCGAGCGGGAGTATCGCGAGCCTCAAGTCGGGCATTAACAAGCTCATTCTGCGGGTCGACGGAGGCGCGCCCATCCCCATGGAATACTCGCTCGGTCAGAACTATCCGAATCCGTTCAATCCGACGACACAGTTCACGGTCGGTCTGCCGGAGGCAGGGCGACTCGAAATCGCGGTGTATAACGTACTGGGGCAGAAGGTTGCGACGCTCGTAGACGAAGTGCGGGATCCGGGCTACCAGACGGTGCTCTGGAACTCAACAGCCCAGGACGGGCACGCCGTGTCGAGTGGCGTATATTTTGTGCGAATGAACGCAGATAAGTTTACTGCAGTCCGGAAAATCATGTTGATGAAGTAGGTTGATCGACCCTCGGGATTATCCGTCCCGAGGGTCTTTTCGACTCGGGCGTGGCAATTTCGAAGAAATACCGCCGATTGCACGAAAAACACTTGACACTCTGAAGATATTTCTTTAACTTAGATCGTTCTTCTTGAAGCACTCCATACTCAGCGCTAGCATATCCCGCCATGGGATAGTCTGCGTGTCAGCGGAACGAACTCACAGTGCCCTGAGTAGTAATCTGTTCATTAAGAACTAATCGGTTTTAGTTCTAAGCCGCCGATCCGGCGGCTCCAGATCAGGGGCATTCGGTTTCTTCTCCGCTAAGCGGGGATTATCTCGACATCTTTCTGTCCGTTTTTAGCTTAATAGTATCTTAACCCTCGCGTTATTTCCTGGTAATGCGTGCAGCGTATCTTCGATACGAGGCAGGAGGAAGAGCCGTGTCTGTCTTCTGCTGCTCGATGCGATTGAGGAATCATTGTGAACTATATTCGTCTGGATTATTAATTGAAGCTTTGGTACAGGTTTTGTAAGATTCTCTATCGTTTCGTCACCTTCTCCCCGGGGAAGGTGTGGAACACTAGTACGCAACTCGGGCGCAGAATTCCACTGCCCCTGCTCGAGATGTCCTCCGCCCTCCTCCAGCCCCGAACTCTGATCCCGATGTTCAATTCAAAAATGAGTCAAGACTCACACAACACAGGGCGGATAGGCACAGTCACCAAGCAATTCTTAAGGGGGGCAATTAAATCATGACAAAAGAAATTTCGCGTACACAGAAGGCAGTAACCAGGGACATATTGGTCAAAGAACTTTCGGCCTTTGGACGGCGGCTCGAATCTAGACTTAATTCGAGGTTCGAATCGAGACTTGATTCGAGGCTCGAGATCCAGACCGAATCGTTGAAAGCCTACATCAATAACCGTTTCGTTCAAACCAATTTGAGATTTGAGGGTATCGACAAGCGGTTCGACGGTGTTGACAAGCGATTCGACGGTGTTGATAAGCGATTCGACGGGATCGACAGGAGACTAGACAGGCTTGAAGTCAAGGTCGACAAGCTTGACAAGAAGTTAGACATGAGAACCGCAGGTCTCGTGGAGCTTATTGAGCGAGGGTTTGGAAAGATAGGCATTGTGACGACCCGCGTCGATGACCATGAGAAGCGCATCACAGTGCTCGAATCAAGATCTTGAAACCGACAAGCAATGGCGAGATCGGAATTTTTGATAAAGCGGATATCCACAATCCGAAATTGAAACAATCACTCCACCACCTCACTATTCCCTTCAGGAGGGTTTTATGAAACAATTTACAACGGTCTCTACGCGGCTTCTGTTCGCGGTCATTGCCTTAGTGGTGATGACGGCGATGACCACGACAGCGTGGGGACAGCTACTCATTGAAGAAAATTTCAGTTATACCGCGCCCGGCACACTCAAGACCGCGGGCTCTGCGAATTGGACTACAATTGGGGGGACGGACTCGCTCAGGGTGTATAGCGGAAACCTCTCATACTCGGGCTACCCTTCTTCCTCGATTGGCAACTTGGTTCAGTTGAAAGCAACCACGGCATCAGCGGAAGATGATTACCGCGGATTCACGACGCAGACGAGTGGAACGGTCTATGGTGCGTTCCTGATGAATCTCTTGGATACCGTCAAGCTTTCACCAAACGGAACCGCGAAGTCAGACTATTTCATTGGGTATATCTCGAGCACGTCGACATCTCTGTTTATGGGCAGGGTTATGGCGCGTAAGGGCGGTGCTGGAAACACGTTTCAGGTGGGTTTACTTACCAATACCAACAATGCAACTGCGAAATGGTCGGGCGATTTGAATCCAGGGACGACGTATCTCATCGCTTGGAAATATCAGATCGTCTCTGGATCGGCAAACGACATCTCTAATCTATGGATTAATCCCGCCATCGGCACAAGCGAACCAAGCCCGGATTTGCGGGATACA
>VBOC01000102.1:0-1141 GCA_005877655.1 Ignavibacteria bacterium | reverse complement strand
TAACGGCAACAACTGCTAATTTGAACGCGACCGTGTCGCCGAATGGATTGAGCACAACTGTGTCTTTCGATTACGGTACGACAGTTTCGTATGGATCCTCAGCGACTGCTGCCCAGAGCCCGTTGTCAGCATGCAGTGATCCAGCGGCGGCAGTGAGCGCCGCTATTTCATCGTTGACGCCGAATCAACTTTATCACTTCCGCGATCCGGCGACGAACACAACGGGTTCGACGAATGGCCTGGATGCAACTTTCACCACGTTGCCAGATGCACCCACGACCACGGCGGCGACATCCGTCGGTGAGACTGGCTTTACCGCGAACTGGACGGGGGGGGCGGGCAATGCCCCGGATTCATACACCCTAGATGTGGCAACGGACGCCAGCTTTACATCAATGGTTTCGGGTTATCCTCTTGCCGGCATCGTTGGTACAAGTTCCGCAGTTAGCGGCCTATCGGGGGGAACAACGTATTATTACAGAGCTAGGGCGGTTGCAGCAAGTGGCACAAGTGCCAACTCGAATACAACTTCGGTGCTCACCGTCCCCGGCGCACCCACTGCCAACGATCCGACAGGCGTCGGGGCGACGTCATTCACAGCCCACTGGACCGCGCAGACCGGCACATTCATCGATTATCGGTTTGATGCATAGCAATAAGACTGAGGCTGGAACGAGCGATGTTGTTTCGCCTCTCACATCTTCGACCAAGTATTACTATCGTGTCCGCGCCGTGAATGCAAGCGGAACGCGTGCAAATTCGAAGTTAGATTCAGCGACCACGATCTCCGCATCGCCACCGACTGTCGATTCGACAACAACCGCCTCGATCACCACGACGACTGCAACTCTCGGAGCGAAGGTTGAGAGTGACAACAACGACCCGGACACGGAGCGGGGAATTGTATGGGCGACAACAGCAAATCCAACTACTGCAGACAATAAAGTTATTGAAGGAAGCACCGGTGTAGGCAAGTACACTGTTGCGGTGTCGAGCCTGCCGGCGGGTACGCTTGTCCATTTCCGCGGCTATGCCATAAATAGTCAGGGTACCGGATACTCAGGTGACGCTACCTTCTACACCCTCTCAGCGGAACCGACTAGTCATGCCGGTTCATTCGCAGCCTCGGCTCTCTCAGCCC
>VBOC01000104.1 GCA_005877655.1 Ignavibacteria bacterium | reverse complement strand
AGACGAGAAAATCGTCTTCATACGCCGCCGGCTGCAGCTCGATAAGCCTGTTCTTCACCATTTCCAGCATCGCCATAACCGTGACTATAATGCGAAGTTTTTCGGTCATGTGCTGAACGAGCTCGAAGAACGTGACCTGATCGCGATACCGGAACACATCCGCGATATAGCTCATTTGCTCGTCAATCGAAACGGTGAAGAGCTCGACATCATGATAAATTTTCTTCGGGACGCTGTCCAGCACCTTTTTGAACGCGGAGATCAGATTGTACATCGTGATATTCTTAAGGCTCTCCTCCTGGTCCTCAAGCGTCACATGCCGCGGGTCGGAATGAAATCCCTGCCGGTAGAACAGCTTGACCGATTCCGCCTCCAGATTCGAAAGGACGGCGCTCGCTTCCTTGAAGCGCTTGTATTGATTTGCATCAGCTCCGCGGCCATCACGATGAAGTCTCCGGCAACTTCAAGATCGAGCTCATGCAGAAAATGGAGGTAATCGAGGAACTCCTTCGTGATCTTGGATATCGGAATATTGTAAATATCCAGCTCGTCCCGTTTGATAAAAAATAACAACAGGTCGAGCGGACCCTCGAATTCCTGGAGCTTTATTCTGTACGTCAAGTCGGCTCGAGACTCAAAATGAAGAATTCATAGATGAAGATAGGGATTTTTGAACCCAATATCCAGCTCATCCCAGCTTCATCGCTTCGTGAACCTCACCCATCGTTTGGTGTGCGGCTTTCTGTGCGCGGGTCTCCCCGTCATGGAGGATGCTTTCCACCTCAGCGGGGTGCTTCTCAAAGTAGGCCCGTTTCTCCCTCATCGGGGCGAGATACTCGATGATATGATTTGCCGCATTGGCCTTGCAATCGACGCAGGCGAGCGCACCGCTCCGGCAGCCCGCCGCGATCTCTGGCACTTCGGGAGTGCTGAATTTCTGGTGGTAGGTATAGACGAGGCATACTTCCGGCCTTCCGGGATCCCCGCGCCGGATCTTCAGCGGATCGGTGACGGCTTTTTTCATCTTGGCGCGAATGATATCGGGCTCCTCGGAGAGCAGAATCGTATTATCCGCGGACTTGCTCATTTTCGTGGCTCCGTCCAGCCCGGGCAGCCGCCCGAATTTTGTGAGTTTCGCCTCCGGTTCGGGGAAGACTTTTCCATAGCGGTTGTTGAAGTGGCGGGCGATCTCCCGGGTAATCTCGACGTGAGGAACCTGGTCTTCGCCGACCGGAACCACCTCCCCTTTATAAAGCAGGATGTCGGCCGCCTGCAGGACGGGGTAGCCCAGGTGACCGAATGAGATGTTCTCGATTTTTAGATCCCTCACCTGTTCTTTCACCGTCGGATTCCGTTCCAGCCGGGATGTCGTGATCAGCATGCAGAAAATCAGGAACAACTCCGTATGCTCCTTGATCTGCGATTGGCGAAAGACGGGGCTCTGCTTCGGATCGATGCCGGCGGCGAGCCAGTCGATGAGCATCTGGATTGAGTTAGCGTAGAGTTCCGACGTATCGAGGTTGGTCGTCAGCGCGTGGTAATCCGCGATGAGGTGGTAATTCTGAAAGTCTTTTTGGAGGGCTACCCAATTCTCCAGCGCGCCAACGAGATGACCGAGGTGCAGCTTCCCGGTCGGGCGCATGCCGCTTAAGATTCGTTTTCGGGATTGCAAAATGAGAGGGTGCCGGTGCGGTGCGGAACTAATTCATGAAGAGGTAGGGTTTCCAGCGTTCGTCGATGGTGCCGACGAAGTGTCTGATAAAGGTGACATGGTTCGGTTTCATCGGCTTCCGCAGGAGTTTCATATGAGAATCCTCAAGCGTCCTGTTTCCTTTCCGGTTGTTGCAGACAACGCACGCGGTGACAAGATTTTCCCATGTATCCTCTCCCAGATTCGCCTTCGGGACGATATGGTCCACGGTCAACGGCGCGTCATGGCGGCCGCAATACTGGCAGCGATGACCATCCCGGCGAAGGATGTTTTTCCTCGAAAGGATGATCTTCTTATACGGCACGTGAATGTAGACGCTCAGGCGAACGATGCTGGGGGACGGCATTGACACGGAGATGGAGTGGATTTGTCTTCCGTTGTGCGCCTCGATGAGTTCAGCCTTTCCAAGATAGAGCAGGATGATCGCTTTCTTGACATTACACACGCTCATCGGCTCGTAATTCTGATTGAGTACGAGCACCTTGCTGCTGAGCTTTCCGTTGGTTCCTGTTACGAAATGAGAACTGAAGACCCGGACACCTCCTTACGGTAATGTGTTGTTGTCATGGTTTATCGGCGCCGACCGCCGGACGTCAGCAAAAATATATAACAAATTCCGACTCTTGTCAAGACATGCAGCCGGGTAGGCCTGGCGGGCCCTACGGAAGGGGTTTACCGTCGGTATCGCAGATCACGATATCGCCCAGTTTGAGCGCCGCGATGCTCTCTTTGATGCGCGTGAGATCGCCCACGACCACAATCGCCATTTTTGACGTGTCCAGATACTGGTTTGCCACGCGCCGGGCCTCATCCAGCGACACGGCCTCGATATTGAGCAGGTAGTTCTTATAATAGTCTTCCGGCAAGCCGTAGAGGACGATGTTCTGCAAGCCGGCCGCAATTTGGGCCGGCGTTTCAAATGCCAGCGCGAAACTGCCGATCATCCCCTTATTTGCATAGCTCAACTCCTCCGCAGTCAATCCCTTCTCCCTCATCAGATTCAACTCGGAGATAAACTCCCGAAGCGAGCTGTCGGTTTTCTCGCTCACGATGCCGCCCTGGGCGATGAACGGTCCGATCCCCTTCTGAAATCTGAATGTTGTAAACGCACCGTACGTGAAACCATGCCGTTCCCGGATGCTCCTGGGAAGCGCGGGGTAGCCGATGCGCACCTCCGACTGAGGCGCACCCGGTTTGTCAATCAGGTACACGCGCATACGCTCGACTCCCGCGGGGGTCGGGGGCTTGAAAGTGTTCACCTCGGCAGACGTCCAGTTCGCGAGTGCGCTGTTGAGCTTCGGGAGGATATCCTTCATCGTGACGTCTCCGACGACGATCAGCGTCGCATTGTTCGGCCGGTAGTAGGCCTTATAGAATTTAACGAGATCGGCGGTCGACATCGATTTCAGAGACGCTTCCGTCCCCGCGGGGTTATTCCCGTAGGGATGGTTCGGGCCGTAGAGGATATAGGAGAACGCGTTGTTGGCGATCGCCGGCGGCTGGTCGTGCTGCTGAATCAACGCAGCGATCCGCTGTTTTTGCAGACGCGCAAATTCTGTTTCGGGAAAAGTAGGGTTCGCGATGACATCGGTGTACACCGACAATGCCTTGTCGAGGTGTTTCGTCAGCGTACTCAACGTCGCAAAGGATCCGTCGATCCCGGCACTTGTGCTGAACGACGCCCCGATCGATTCCACATCTTCCGAGATCTGAAGCGACGACCTTGTCTTTGTCCCCTCATCGAGAACATCGGCGGTCATGGAGGCAATCCCCGGCTGAGCGACCGGGTCGTGATCCGAGCCCGCCTGGATCACGAGGTTGAATGCAACTGTGGGAAGCTCATGCTGTTCGACCAGCCAGATCCTCAGTCCGTTGTCAAGCACCGCCTTCTGAATTTCGGGCAGTTGAATCTTCGGCGCCGGTTTTCCCGCAGGGCGTTTCGTTCGATCCAGATCGCCGCGCGCGGCGGCGACAGTAGAAAATACTCCGGCTAAGACTGCGACAACCATGCTGATACCAAGGCTTGATTTCATGATTGAACGATCACTCCCCTTTCTTCGCGGCCAACTCGGGTTTGCCGAGGGGCACAATGCTTAAAATCATTCT
>VBOC01000100.1 GCA_005877655.1 Ignavibacteria bacterium | reverse complement strand
CGATGTGGAAGTCGGGAAGAGGAACGACTTCGTGTAGCTGGGCGGAGTTTCGCCGACACTGACCATGTTCCACCCGTCGACCGACGCAGCAGAGTAAACGACCGGATAGTAGGAAACGCAGAGTCCGTTATGGAGATGAGTTTCCGCGGGGTATCCGTCCTTATTAAAGTAATTGAAGGGTGTGGTCGGGCCCGGATGTGTAAGAGAATCTGATTGGATTCCGCTCAGGTTGGCCGTGTCGAGTCCATTCGTACCGATGTTGGGATACTGGAACTGGATGGTGTTTGCACCCCGGTCAAGAACAACGCGGAACGTGTCGATATCCGGCTGCGGTCCGTTTGTGAAGAATGCTCCGACTCCGTCCCATTCGGCGATAAACTTCCCGCCTGCGTTGCTCCACCGGATCCCACCGAAACCCGCTCTCGGCGAATCCTGGTATACGATCCAGTCGGCCCAATAGGGCGCTATCAGATTCTTCGGCGGAAATCCCGACTTCTGATTGGCCGAGTCAGATCTTCCGCGATACTGACGGATCGGGAAATCCCATCCGTTGGTTGCAAAACCCGAGTAGCCGGTGGCGGAACCTGTTCGGCCGCCCGTAAGATTAACATCGAGAGTATCGGTTGCCGTCTTTGTCAGAGCGATCGCTCCATTGACCCCAACCCATGCATAGTTGACGGTGTCTCCGAAATAGATGAACGGACCGCCAAGACTGAATGGCCCCGCTGTGCCGTCATCTCCCCTGTTGGCAAAGTCATTATAGACCTGGAAGTACTTCGAAGTGTCGATCAGCGTGCCGGAACCGGAAATGCTCGCCGGAGTGCACGCGAGTGCCGTGTCCATCCGGTAATAGGCGCTGTTTAAGTCGAGCACCCTGTAGTTGTAATCGGCAGTCGAATCGCCCGCTCCCGTCGAGTCGAAGGCGACAACCTTATAAGAAACAGAATTGCCTCTCGCCGCGCCCGGAATTGTCCCGAGGAAGAGGTCGAAGCCCAGGCTGCTCAACGGAACATTTCCGCTCGAGAGCGTGGCGCCCAACGCGTCTTTAATAGTGTATCGCAACAGAGCGGTCTTCACACCGGCGCGAAGGGGAACCTCCGCGTCGCAATCCGTGATCTCGCAGGACGTCGACTGCGGTCCGGTGGAGATCGTGTTATGAACCACTTCCACCGAATTGATCGTGGGTGGAATATTTGATGTGGGCGTCATGACATACCACACATTGTAGACCGCCCCCGCATTCGTGTCGGAACCCAATGGACCGCGCGCGACCCATCCTCGCTTGATCTCAGCCACCGGGGTTCCTGCGCAGTTTGAGGGTCCTGACTCGTGCTCGTAGAATTTCCAGTCTCTCCCTGGTTTCGAAGTGTTCTGGCTGCTGATATCAAAAAGGGTCCAGTTGGAACTGGCTTGATCGGCGACGTGCCCCGTAGGTGAGTTCATCCTCAGGGAGAAGAAAAAGACCTGATCTTTCACGACCGTAAGCGTCGAGAGGTCCGCCATCGCCACTTTGTTATTCTGCCCGTTCCCCGGTCTCTGAAGTTTGACAGGAAAGCCGGAGAAGCCCCAGATCGCAGTGCCGAACGGCGGATACGACGCTACCGCGCCGCCGTTGGTTTGGATCGTCGAATGCCAGGTCGTGTCCGTCGCGTCTTCGCGGAAAGCCGCCACACCTTGATCAGCATCGTTCGTGCTCACCCAGTAACCCCAGCTGCGGCAGGGTGAAGGATAAACTCCGGGGAATGCGCCGGGCCCGTGCGTGGGGGTAATGAAGGACTCGAAGATCCGCACGTACACCGTGGAATCTATGATCGCCCATGTGGGGCCGACCTGCGTATCGGTGAAAAAGAATGTGTCGATCGTTCCGCTCGCGGGCGCCACGAACCACTCGCCCATCGTCGTCTTGTGCGTGAACCCAAATCTGTTCGTTGGGGGATTGTGCTGGGGATCAAAACCGAAGTAGGCTCCCCCACCGCAGGCCGCGGAGGCAGAGAGCGCTTTCTCCTGCATGTACTTGTTCATTAATTTTTCAGCGGACTGGCCGGGCTCCAGCGGCATGACTTCCTGATTCGGAGAGACGAGGTATTTCTTCTGTGCAACGAGGATACTACTGAAGAACAGGACGCAGAGCAAGGCTGTAAGAAAACGCATAGGCGATAATCCTTTCGGGATTTCTACTTGATAGCGTGGAACGGGAAGCTTATTCAGTACGGCCTACTTATACGCAACAGCTTCAGGTTGCACTGGGTCAAAATAGACCGGGGGACAGATTGAATATAGATTTTTTCCGAAATATTGTCAAGCCTTTTCTTCAAAATAATGCTTCTACCGGCCGTCTTTTGTGGAAAAAATTTTGCGAATTTTCCGCCCCGGAACCCCTCCCGGCGACCCAAAAATGGGCTAAAAACCGACATTCAAACAGATCACATGGTTGCCGCTGAAGTACTTCACCCACCGGAAGGCGTAGTCGACCGATACATCGGCACCCTGCAAAAGCGAGTGAATTCCGATCCCTCCCGACGGGCCATAAATATACTCGTTTCCGCTACTCTGCGGGGAAAGCGTCATTCCCGCCCGGAGAGAGAGCAGATTATCGTAGATGTATTCGCCGCCAAACCGATATTCGTCTTCCGAATAATTGTTGTTCTGAAATGCCGACTGGACACTCAACCTGGCGGCGCCGGCGATTTGCACTGTATAGCCGAGTCCGATCTCGATCGTCGAGGGGAGGTCGGATGACGCCGCCTCGATTTTCAACGGAGAACTGCCTCGCGAAGCGTCTCCCAGATCGGCGGTGCGCAGCAGGCCGGACCCGTCGTACTTCATCCTGGGGCCTACATTTTTCACGACCGCCCCGAGGCTGAGCCCTTCGACGCCGCCGAGCCCCGTATACTGCACCCCCCCGGTGAAGGCAACACCGGTCGCGGAAACCCGATCCATTTTCTCATACACGACATTCGATGTGACGCCGACGAAGATCCGATCCGATAGCTGTCGGGAAAACGTCCCTCCGATCACGAGAAATGTCGGGGACGCCGTTCCGCCCGTGCCGTCGGGTTGATCTTCCGTTGTAATCGGGATCTCACCGACCGAGAGGGATTTCACCGCCAGTCCCACATACCCGATGCTTCCCAGACGCGTGCTCAGAGCTCCGTACTCCACGCCGATCTCCGCAAGATAACTCATATGGGAAAACATCACAACGGTTCCGCCCTCTGCGCGTGCGAGACCGGCCGGGTTCCAGTACAGCGCCTCCACGCCGGAGGCAGTCGCCAGCGACGCGCCTCCGATCCCGATCGATTGGGCGCCGACGGGGATTAACAGTTCGGGCGCGGCTGCGGTCCCGGACTTGTCGCCGCGTCCCCCATACGCGAGATTGCCAGCGAGCGCGGCGGCAACCGACAAGAGAGAGGCGGCTCGCACGGCCAAGCGGAAAATCGGTATGTCGAATCGGAGCTTATTCATTCCCGAATGTCTGCGCCTCGCGCACGATCATCAACTTCAGATTCTTCGCGCCCAGATCGATCCCGTTCCCGTCGCGCAAATCAAGATGCGCAAGGTAAAGTCCTGCAGCCACCGGGAGCCCGTTTTCGTTGTTAAGGTCCCATGTCGAGAATTGCGTGTCGTCGTCCTTCAGAAGAGTCCGCACGTGGACGCCCGAAAGATTGAAAATCCGGATCGTGGCAGACCGGGGGAGGTGATTGAACGTCACGAATCGCTGAAACCGGCTCACCTCGGCGCGGTT
>VBOC01000101.1 GCA_005877655.1 Ignavibacteria bacterium | reverse complement strand
GTCTCCGACTGCGGTTCCACGCCGCCCACGGCGCAGAACAGCGCCACCGCCCCGTCGAGGACGCGGAGCGAGCGTTCCACCTCGGCGGTGAAGTCGACGTGTCCCGGAGTGTCGATAATATTGATCCGGTGATTGTTCCAGAAGCAGGTCGTTGCCGCGCTGGTGATCGTGATACCGCGTTCCTTCTCCTGTTCCATCCAATCCATCGTCGCAGCCCCGTCGTGGACTTCGCCCATACGGTGCAGGACCCCGGTGTAAAATAGTATGCGCTCCGTCGTGGTCGTTTTCCCGGCATCGATGTGCGCCATGATGCCGATATTTCGGGTTCGTTCTAAGGGATAAGCTCTTGGCATGACTATCGCATTCTCATCTTTCTCATCACCTTCACCACTTGAAGTGGGCGAAGGCCTTATTCGCTTCAGCCATCTTATGGGTATCTTCTTTTTTCTTTACGGCATTGCCTTCGTTGTTCGCCGCGGCGACAAACTCCGCCGCAAGCTTTAACGACATCGATTTATCTTTCCGCTCGCTCGCATAGGCGATCAGCCACCGGATCGCAAGCGCGATGCTGCGGTCGGGACGGACCTCCGTCGGTATCTGGTACGTCGCACCGCCGACCCTCCGCGCGCGGATTTCGAGAACCGGCTTGACATTGTTGATCGCCTTTCGGAAGACCTCCAGCCCGGAATTTTTCCCGCGCTGTTCCGCGATGGCGAAAGCATCGTACACAATCGACCGGGCGAGATGCTTCTTCCCGCGCTTCAGGACGCTGTTGATAAACTTCGAAACCAAAACATCGTTATATTTTGGATCCGGGAGCGTGATTCGTCTGGTGGCTGTTTTCTTCCGCATACGAGCTACTTCGGCTTCTTCGCTCCGTACTTCGATCTTCCCTGTTTCCGGTCGGTGACGCCGGCCGTATCGAGCGTGCCGCGGACGATGTGGTACCGTACACCCGGCAAATCCTTTACCCTGCCGCCGCGGATCAACACGATCGAGTGCTCCTGAAGGTTATGCCCTTCACCCGGGATATACGCCGTCACCTCGATGCTGTTCGTGAGGCGAACGCGCGCAACCTTCCGCAGGGCCGAATTCGGCTTCTTGGGAGTCGTCGTATAGACCCTCGTGCAGACTCCCCTCTTCTGAGGAGAACCCTGCAGCGCCGGGGCCTTACTCTTCCAAATAAGCTGCTCCCGGCTTAACCTGACAAGTTGATTTATTGTCGGCAGACGTCAAAACTCCTTAATTTCAGCAAAGTCTGTAAATATACGTATTTTCCCTCTTATTGTCAACGTTTACTCGGCGGTCACGGCCTTTTCACGCCTGCGCACTTTCTTTTTCGCCTCTTCCACCGGCTCGGGCACCGGTTCGGCCACCGCCTCAACCACTTCTTCCTTCGGGAGCGCAATGATATTCCGGAATTTCTTCAGTCCGGTCCCCGCGGGAATCAAATGACCCATGATCACATTCTCCTTGAGTCCGAGCAGGTGATCCACTTTGCCTTCGATTGCCGCATCGGTGAGGACCTTTGTCGTTTCCTGGAACGACGCGGCGGAAATGAAGCTGTCGGTCGAGAGCGCAGCCTGAGTGATTCCAAGGAGAACCGGTTCCGAGGTGGCCGTTATCGCGTCGCGGAACTCGGCGATTTTTTTGCTCTTCTTCCGCAGATCGGCGTTTACCTCACGAACTTTCTTCTTCGAGAGAAGCTGCCCCTCCTTGAGCTTTGAGTCGCCTTTCTTCGTGATGACGACCTGATCCTTCAAGGTCTCGTTTTCTTCATTGACGCTGATGATGTCGACGTAGTCATCCTCGAGGAATTTCGTGTCTCCCGGATCGACGATTCGCACCTTTTGCATCATCTGCCTCACGATGACCTCGATGTGCTTGTCGTTGATCTTGACACCCTGCATCCGGTAGACTTCCTGAATCTCGTTCACCAGATATTCCTCGACCGCGCCGACACCCTTGATGCGCAGGATATCGTGCGGGTCGATGGCGCCGTCAGAGAGCCGCTCGCCGGCGCGGATGACATCGTTCTCCTGAACGAGGATGTGTTTTCCCATCGGGATCAGATAATGACGCTCATCCTGGCCGTCGTGACTCATCACCCTGATCTCGCGGGATCCGCGCTTCTGTGCGCCGAATTTCACGACGCCGTCGATTTCCGAAACGATGGCCGGATCGGCCGGGCTCCTTGCCTCGAACAGCTCGGTCACCCTCGGCAAACCGCCCGTGATGTCGCGCGTCTTTCCGCTGTCGCGCGGAATCTTTACGAGAACCGTCCCTGCCTGCACTTCCTCGCCGTCGTTGACGATGAGGTGAGCCCTCGTCGGAATGATGTAGCTTCCGGCCTTCTGACCCTTCTCGTTCAAAATATTCAGCGTGGGACTCAGCGCCCGGTCTCTGGAATCGATCACCACCTTCTGGATGTGCCCGGTCTGTTCATCGGGCTCCTCGCGGTAGGTGATGTTCTCCTTGAGATCCTGATACTTGACGACTCCCTTGTGCTCGGAGATAATCACGGCATTGTAGGGGTCCCACTCGTAGATGATTTCACCCTTCTTCACAGGCGCGCCGTCGTTCACGAGGAGCGTTGCGCCGTAGGGAACATCGTACTTCGTCAGCACGCGGTTGTCCTTGTCGAGGATGTTGATCACGCCGCTGCGGCCGAGCACGATGAGCTTTCCGTCGGCATCCGAGAGCTTCAGGGACTTGATGCCGTCGTACTTGGCGATGCCGTCGAATTTCGAAACGATCTGCGACTGCGTGGCGATGAGGCTCGCGGTGCCGCCGGTATGGAACGTCCTCAGCGTCAATTGCGTGCCCGGTTCGCCGATCGACTGTGCCGCAATAATCCCGACTGGCTCCCCCGGCTCGACGAGCTTCGAGGTCGTCAGATTGCGCCCGTAGCACTTGGCGCAGACCCCGCGCTTCGCCTCGCAGGCAAGCACCGATCGGATTTCAACGGTCTCAATCGACGTATCGGCGATCGCTGTGGCCTTCCGCTCATCGATCTCCTCGGCGGCTTTCACGATCGTCTTGCGGGTCAGCGGATCGACGACATCATGGACAGCCACGCGGCCGAGAATTCGTTCGGCAAGCGGCTCTTTCACGTCTTCCCCTTCCTTCAGGGCTCCGGTAACGACCCCGCGGATCGTCCCGCAATCCAGCGCCGCGACGATCGCATCCTGCGCAACGTCAACGAGCCGGCGTGTGAGGTAACCCGCGTCAGCCGTTTTCAACGCGGTGTCGGCGAGGCCCTTGCGGGCTCCGTGCGTCGATATGAAGTATTCGAGGATCGAGAGCCCTTCGCGGAAGTTTGCAATAATCGGGTTCTCGATCAGCTCGCCCGTCGCGCCCGACATGCTCTTTTGCGGCTTGGCCATCAATCCGCGCATGCCCGCGAGCTGGCGAACCTGTTCACGAGACCCGCGTGCGCCGGAATCCACCATCATATAGAGGGAGTTGAAGCCGTCACGCGCATGCTGGAGGGCGTCGAACAAGCGTTCGGCAACCTTGTTGGTGGTCCGGGTCCAGATATCGATCACTTTATTGTATCGCTCGCCGTTCGTGATGAAGCCGCGATAGTACTGGTTCTGTACGGCGTCCACGTCGCGAGTCGACTTTGCGATGACATCCTCTTTCTCCTTCGGGATGATCACGTCGCCGACGCTGACCGACAAACCGCCCTTGGCCGCGTAGGTGAAGCCCAGATTCTTCAAATGATCAAGAAACTCCGCCGTCCTCAGGTTGCCGCAGGTGCGAAATGCCGTCTGGACGATCTGCGTCAGCCGCTTCTTATTGAGAAGCTCATTGATAAATCCGAGCCCCTTCGGAACAATCTGGTTAAAGATCACCCGCCCCGTAGTCGTTTCGATTATCTTTCCGTCGATGCGAACCTTGATGCGGGCGTGCAGCCCCATCTTGTCAAGGTTGTGGGCGATGATGACTTCGTCGGGCGAGGAGAAGATTTTTCCCTCTCCCATGTCACCCGCTTTCGACTTCGTCAGGTAATAACATCCGAGAACCTGGTCCTGCGTCGGGTGGACGATCGGCGCACCGTTCGAGGGTGAAAGGATATTATGGCGAGAATCCTCGCCTCGAGCTGAGCATCAAACGAGAGCGGCACGTGCACCGCCATCTGATCTCCGTCGAAATCCGCATTGAATGCGGTGCACACCATCGGGTGAATCCGGATCGCCTTTCCTTCCACGAGGACCGGCTGAAATGCCTGGATGCCGAGCCGATGAAGGGTCGGGGCGCGATTGAGCAGAACCGGATGACCGTCGATGATACCTTCTAAAATCTCCCACACCTCCTGCCCCTTCTTGTCCACCATCTTCTTGGCGCTCTTGACGGTCTTGACCAGCCCGCGTTCGATCAGCTTCCGGATGATAAACGGCTTGAAGAGCTCGACGGCCATATCCTTCGGCAAACCGCACTCATGGAGCTTCAGCTCCGGCCCGACGACGATGACCGATCGGCCCGAGTAATCGACGCGTTTCCCGAGCAAATTCTGTCTGAACCGTCCCTGTTTCCCTTTCAGCATATCGGAGAGCGACTTCAGGGCCCGGTTATTGTCGGAACGGACGGCATTGACGCGCCGTGAATTGTGATTTCAATCAGCCGCTTGAGACGGTTGTTGCGGATAATAACCCTGCGATACAGATCGTTTAAATCGGACGTCGCGAACCGGCCGCCTTCCAACGGCACAAGCGGGCGCAGCTCCGGCGGAATCACAGGGATCACATCCAGTACCATCCACTCCGGTTTGTTCGCCGGACCGTTTTCACGCTCGCGGAAGGCCTCAACGACGCGAAGCCGCTTGAGAATCTCCTGTTTCTTCTGAACAGCGGTTTCTTCTTTCGAACCGGCGCGAAGGGTAGCTGCGAGGACTTCAACATCCACCCGCTTGAGAAGGGCTTTCATCGCGTCACCGCCGATCTTCGCGATGAATTTCTTCTCGTCGGTATCCTCAAGATCCTGGTTCTTCTCAGGGAGCGAAGCGAGAATGTCGTAGTATTGCTCTTCGGATAGCAGATCCATCTGATGAAGGCCGGTCGGCCCGGGCTGCACGACCACGTAGGATTCGTAGTAAATGATCCGTTCCAGATCCTTCCCGGTCAGGCCCAGGATGCTGCCGATCTTCGAGGGAGAGGAGCGGAAGTACCAGATATGGACAATCGGTACGGCGAGAGAAATGTGCCCCATCCGCTCCCGGCGCACGCTCTTCTGGGTCACCTCGACCCCGCACCGGTCGCAGATGATTCCCTTGTACCGGATCCGTTTGTACTTCCCGCAATGACATTCCCAATCCCTGACCGGGCCGAATTGGAAAAATTTTTCTTGATGATGTTTTCGTGTGAAAAGGCCATTGTCCGACTCTCCGTTTTCGTTACTCGATTTTGATGTCTAATCCGAGTCCCATGAGCTCGCGGACCAGGACATTAAACGACTCCGGAACATTGGGCTCCGGGAGATTGTCGCCCTTGACGATGCACTCGTACAATTTTGCACGGCCGTACACGTCGTCGCTCTTGACCGTCAGGATTTCCTGGAGGATGTTTGCCGCGCCGTAGGCTTCCAGCGCCCACACCTCCATCTCCCCGAAGCGCTGCCCGCCGAACTGCGCCTTGCCGCCGAGCGGCTGCTGGGTTATAAGAGAATACGGTCCGATCGACCTCGCGTGAATCTTGTCGTCGACGAGATGCGACAGCTTCATCATGTAAATGTAACCGACGGTGACGTCCTGGTCGAATCGCTCGCCGGTGCGCCCGTCGATGAGCACG
>VBOC01000103.1:8364-20706 GCA_005877655.1 Ignavibacteria bacterium | reverse complement strand
GAAGGAGATGATCCGCATCGCGCACGGGCACGGAGTGCCCGTCATGCTCGACGGAGCCCAGGCGGTCCCGCACATGCCGGTGGACGTCCAGGATCTTGAATGTGACTTTTACGCATTTTCGGGGCACAAGATGTTCGGGCCGACGGGGATCGGGATCCTCTACGGGAAGCGGGCACTGCTCGAAGCGATGCCGCCCTATCAGGGAGGCGGAGATATGATCAAGTCGGTGACATTCGAGAAGACGATCTATAATGACCTTCCGCACAAGTTCGAAGCCGGGACGCCGAATATTTCCGGCGGTGTCGGACTCGGAGCGGCGGTCGATTATCTCGGGCGGATCGACAGAGAAGGGGCGATGGCGCACGAGCGAGAAGTCCTGCGCTATGCGACCTCGGCGCTGGCGGGCGTGAGCGGGCTACGCATGATCGGAACGGCACGGATGAAGACCGGAGTCGTCTCGTTCGTGCTTAACGGTATCCATCCGCACGATATCGGAACAATCCTTGATGACGACGGAATTGCGATCCGCACCGGACACCATTGCGCTCAGCCGGTCATGCAGCGGTTTGGAATCCCCGCCACCGCGCGGGCGTCGTTTGCGCTCTATAATACCGTGGAGGAAGTGGATTCGCTCGTTGCGGGAATTCATCGCGCCGTAAAGGTGTTTAGCTAATGTCCGCCCTGAGAGAGCTCTACCAGGAGGTTATCCTGGACCACAATAAAAGCCCTCGCAATTTCCGGACGATGGCAGACGCCGACCGGAGAGTTGAGGGCTATAATCCGCTGTGCGGCGACCACTATACAATTTACCTGAAGATGGACGGTGATCTCATCACGGATGTAAGTTTCGAAGGAAAGGGATGCGCGATCTCGAAGGCGTCCGCTTCGGTGATGAGTTCCATCGTGAAGGGGAGATCGAAGGCGGAGGCAGAGCTGCTGTTCGAGAAATTCCATCACCTGGTGACCGGCGAGCTCGATACCACCGATCACATTGAAAACCTGGGAAAACTTGCGGCCTTTTCAGGAGTCTCCGAATTTCCGGCACGCGTCAAGTGCGCAACACTTCCGTGGCACACACTGCATGCAGCGCTTGAATCGGAAGCGGCGGTCGTTTCGACCGAGTAGAAGGAACCCGTGTCTATGCCAGAACATGTTGAAAAAGACCCCAAGATTGCGTATATAGGAGAGGAGCAAACAATGGACTCTTCCCGGATGGATGAAATCAGTTCGATTGAAAAGAATATCATCGAAGCGCAGGTGATCGAAGCTCTCCGTACCTGTTTCGATCCGGAGATCCCGGTGAATATTTATGAGCTCGGTCTGATTTATCGCGTCGACGTGGACGAAGCCGGCGCCGTCAAAATCGCCATGACGCTCACATCGCCGAGCTGCCCGGCAGCGCAATCCCTCCCGCCCGACGTCGAATCCAAGGTGAAGGGCGTACAGGGGGTTTCCAGCGCGAAGGTGGAGGTTGTATGGGACCCGCCGTGGAATCCGACGATGATGTCGGAGGCGGCGAAACTTGAGCTTGGAATGTTTTAATTGTTGAGAGAGGAAGGAGACCGATGGCGGAAACAACCACAATAAACAAACCGAAATTGAAAGAGGATATCACCCTGACTCCGAAGGCTGCGGAGCATATTCTCGTAATCAAGAAGGAAAACAAGATCCCCGACAGTCACTCGTTACGTATTGGCGTCAAGGGCGGCGGGTGCTCGGGCCTGACTTACGTTCTGGGATTTGACGCAGAATCAAAACAGGGTGATATGATTCTCGAGATCCAGGGGATCACCGTCTTTATCGATCCCAAGAGTTTGTTTTTTCTTTCGGGAACGGAGCTTGATTTCCAGGACGGGTTGAATGGGAAGGGATTTGTCTTCAATAACCCGCAGGCAACGAAGACTTGCGGCTGCGGCAACTCCTTCGGCGTCTGAGCGGTCGCGCGTCCAGCTGTTACGGGATCGCGTCCTGCCCTTGAAACCACTCTCTATCCGGAAGGTCGGGGCATGAAGAACATCACCTTTCTCCGGCTCATTGCCATTATCCCCGCTTTACTCCTCCTAGTTACCGGTTCCCTCATTCTCGCATCGAGTGTGTCGAGCCCGGGTCTCGCGAAAGGGGGCCGCGGCGAGGGTGTCAACGTCATCGTCCAGATCCCCGCTGCAGCCGATCGTGCGTACAAGCTCTCGTCGGATCATCTTGGTGATGCGGCGAAGCAGGCCGCCCGCGCGGAAGGGTGGGAGATTAATCCAAATTCGAAATACTTCGTGCGAGTGGGCGTCGAGCCGGTCGGCCAGCGCCAGAAAGGGTTTTATGCCTTCAAGATCAACGTCGAAGGAGGACCGATCGAAGCGGCGCCCGGGCGCGCCCGGGCCTCTTCGATAACTGCGGTCCGGATCGTGGATGTACCTTTGGGGGATCATTCGAAGCTGCGCGAGGCGATCGATGAGATCGTGCGGGGCATCGCCTACAAATTGCGAGCAAGGACGCAGCCCCAAAACCACCACTAGGAACCGAGAGATGAAACGGAGAACTTTTATTTCAACCGCAGCGCTGAGCGGCGCCTATTCGCTGCTGCAGAACGATCGATTATTGTCGTCAATCAAACCGATCACACAATCACAGGAGCAATCAACCATGCCATTTACACTTCCCAACCTGCCGTATCCGACTGATGCCCTTGAGCCCTCCATCGACAAGATGACCATGGAGATTCATCACGGAAAGCATCACGCGGCATATGTGACCAATCTGAATAAGGCAATTGAAGGGACGGAATGGGATAAGAAATCAATCGAACAAATTCTTGCCGGCGTTTCGAAGCTGCCGGTCGCGGTACGAAATAACGGCGGGGGACATTACAACCACTCGCTGTTCTGGAATTGGATGAAACCGAAAGGGGGAGGGTCGCCCACCGGCGACCTGGCATCGGCCATCACCAGGGATTTCGGATCGTTCGAAAAGTTTAAGGAGCAGCTCTCCGGGGCCGGCATGAACAGATTCGGATCGGGCTGGGCCTGGCTCATCAAACAGGACGGAAAGCTCGCAATCACTTCCACGCCCAATCAGGATAATCCGATGATGGATCTCGCCGATGTGAAGGGAGTTCCGATCCTCGGCATTGACGTGTGGGAACACGCGTACTATCTGAAGTATCAGAACCGCAGGGCCGAATACCTCGCCGCCTTCTGGAATGTAGTCAATTGGGACGAAGTGGCGAAACGTTTCTCGGGCAAGTAAAAAGGACCTACATCTTCACACACTTTGTACATGATGATGCGTATGTCCTATAAAAAGTTCCCCATGGAACCAGACAAACAGATCGCTCTGGTCGCACACGACAATAAGAAACACGACCTGGTCGAGTGGGCGCGCTTTAATCGCGATCTACTTGCTCACCACAAGGTGTATGCGACCGGTACGACCGGCGCGATTCTGGAAGAGGAGCTTGGATTCCAGATAACCAAGCTCCAGAGCGGCCCTCTCGGGGGCGATCAGCAAATCGGCGCCAAGATCGTTCAGGGTGAAATCGATTTTCTGATCTTTTTCTGGGATCCGCTCGAGCCGCAGCCGCACGACCCGGACGTCAAGGCTCTCCTGCGGATGGCGGTGGTCTGGAACATTCCGATTGCGTGCAATCGTGCTACGGCGGATTTCATGATTTCATCTCCGCTGATGGACGGCGAGTATGAGCGTCTGGTGCCTGATTATGAAGCGCAGCAGAACCGCAAGATCCCCGTCTGACAGACCGAATCCAACAATGACGCGACGGCTGAATTACTTCTTTGCGCTTGCGTTGGCGATCCTGGCTCCCTTGTATTCGGCAACCGCACAAGGGAAAGTGCCGGGCATTGTCCTCTCCGTGGATGCCCGCGAATCGCCGGGGCGGATCCTGCATGTCAAGGAGTCGATCACAACGGTGCCGGGGCCTCTGACCCTGGTTTATCCAGAGTGGATTCCGGGCGAGCACGGACCCACCGGGCCGATCATCGATCTCGTCGGGATCAGGATTTTCGCAGGCCGCGAAACCATAGCCTGGAGGCGGGATCTCGAGCATATGTACGAGATTCACTGCGACGTACCCTCCGGCACGAACCGGGTCGACCTCAGTTTTGATTATATTTTGCCCACGCCGGGCGAAAGATTTTCCTCCGGCGCATCGTCGACTGCCCGGCTCGCCGTTATTAATTGGAATCAGGTCGTCCTCTATCCGAAGGGCGCGAACCCCGACGAAATGAGCGTGAGCGCGACTCTCACGCTGTCTCCCGATTGGAAGTCCGGCAGCGCTCTGGAGACCGAGCGCGTGACCGGCGGCTCGATCGTCTTTAGACCGGTTCCATTAGCGAAGCTTATTGATTCCCCGGTGCTGACAGGGGCACACTTCCGGCGCTTCGATCTCGGGACGGCGGCCGGCGCTCCGCATTATTTAGACATCGCGAGCGATGACGAAGCGGCGCTTGAGATGAACGATCAGCTTCTCGGAGCGTACCGGAAGCTTGTCAGCGAGGCGAACGGCCTGTTCGGGGCGCACCATTACAAACATTACGACTTCCTTCTGACACTCAGTGACGGTGTCGCTCACTTCGGCCTTGAACATCACCAATCGAGCGATAACCGCGTTGCGGAGCGATCCCTGTTGGACGAGAAATTGAGAAAGATGGCGGCCGGCCTTCTTCCCCACGAATTCGTCCATTCATGGAACGGAAAATACCGCCGGCCCGCCGGCCTGGCGACGGGAGACTTTACCACACCGATGAAGGGTGATCTGCTCTGGGTCTACGAGGGCCTCACGCAGTATCTTGGAAAGATACTCGCCTCCCGTTCAGGCTTGCGGACTCCCGAGGAGTACCGCGAGGATCTCGCACTGCTCGCCGCTCGGCTGGACTATCGTCCCGGGCGTGAGTGGAGGCCGCTCCAGGATTGCGCCGATGAGGCGCAGGTCTTGTACAATGCCGGTTCTGATTGGGAAGCCTACCGGCGGGGCACCGACTTCTACGATGAGAGCAATCTGATCTGGCTTGAAGCCGACGCAATCATCCGCCAGGAGACACGGGGGGCGAAGTCCCTCGACGATTTCTGCAAGGCATTCCATGGCGGAACAACCAGCGAGCCGGCCGTAAGACCGTACACGATCGAAGACGTTCTTGCAGGCCTGAACGATGTGGCGCCCTATGACTGGAGCGGCTTTCTCAAGACCCGGTTGCAGTCACTGGCTCCCCATGCTCCGCTGGGGGGCATTGAGCTGGCTGGCTGGAAGCTGGTCTACAAGAATGCCCCCTCCTCCATCGAGGAAGCGGATGAATTTTCGCATAAGGAGTTCGATCTTCGCTTCTCGATCGGCATAGGAGGCGGGTCTGGCCCCCGGGATGAAATTGATCGCCGTTAACGGCCGCAAGTTTTCAAAGGACATCCTGCTCGATGCGATCAGGGGGAACGTCAAGCATTCTTCTCCTCTCGAACTTCTCGCAGCTAATGGAGAGTTCTATAACACATACCGCGTCGAGTACCACCTCGGTTTGCGCTACCCCTCCCTGGAACGGGTTCCGGCGAAGCCGGATTTGCTTTCCTCGATCATCAAACCGGTCACCGGTTCACCCGGAGTCCCGGCGGGCGGGACGGGACGCTAGCCTGCCGAAGGATCCTCCCGCGTAATCGCGAGCTCGGCGAAGAACGGAATGTCGCGAGGGCTCTTCGCCCCGTAGTTCGTTCCGGAGATCTCACCCTGCATCTTGATTCCGAGTCGAAAAACCTGTATTATGCGGTTAGAATGTGAGACTTCAGGAACTCACGTGTCGTACTTTTTCAACCCGGAGCGCATCGAATGAATAAGAAACTCAAGAATGCCAGAAAGAAGCACCGGAGGAATATCAAGAGGATGAAGGCAAAGCAGCGAGCCGCCCGCCAAGGCGCGCGCAAGAAGATGTAGCATCAACGAGCATGGCGAACGCCGTCAAGACACTCTATCGGTTCGGCGCCGTCGAGTACGATCTTACGGCTCGGACGCACCTGATGGGGATCCTCAACGTTACCCCGGATTCTTTCTCGGACGGCGGGCTTTTCCGCGATCCGGATCGAGCGGTCCGGAGGGGTCTTGAGATGGTCGAAGAGGGTGCAGACATTATTGACGTGGGGGGAGAATCAACCAGACCCGGCTCGGACCCCGTACCGGCGGAGGAAGAGCTGCGGCGGGTGTTGCCGGTCATCGAAAGGCTTTCCAAGGCGACAGATATCCCGATCTCCATCGATACGTATAAATCGGCAGTCGCCCGGAGGGCGCTTGAGGCGGGGGCGAGCATCATCAATGATGTCTCCGGGCTTCATGTTGATCCGGATCTGGCGGATGTTGCCGCAGGAGGCGGCGCGGCACTTGTGATCATGCATATGAAGGGGACCCCCAAGAGCATGCAGGCCGACCCGGTGTACGAGGATGTGATTGCGGAGATCGGAGAATATCTGGCAGCCGCAATCCGAGCCGCCGAGGCAAAAGGCGTGGAGCAGATTTTCATCGATCCGGGGATTGGCTTCGGAAAGTCGCCTTCCCATAACGTGGAGATAATCCGCCGGCTGGGCGAACTCGGCCGGCTCGGTCATCCGGTCCTGGTAGGGCCGTCGCGAAAATCTTTCATCGGAAAGATCCTAGATCTTCCCGTGGAGGAACGCCTCGAAGGGACTGCGGCCGCCGTGGCGGCTTCGGTGATGAACGGCGCAAATATTGTCCGCGTTCACGATGTCAAACAGATGCTGCGCGTTACCCGGATCGCCGATGCAATCGCCCGCTCCTAGCGAGACCATGCGCCTGCCCGGCAGAATCGGACCTGATTCGTGGAACTCGTGAACATCGGATTTCTGCACGTCACCCTGATCGATGTTCTCGATATCGCCCTCGTTTCTTTTATTTTTTACAAGCTGTACATGCTGATGCGGGGAACGGTGGCTTCGCAGATTTTTGTGGGCCTCGTTCTTATCCTCGGATTCTCATTCCTCACCCAGGCATTCAACTTCAAGGCAATGAACTGGATCCTGGGCACGCTGACCGACATCTGGGTCATCGCGTTCATCATCCTCTTCCAGCCCGAGCTGAGGCGCCTGCTCGTGCTGGTGGGCCGCAACAGGATCGTGCGACTGTTCCTGCGCCTCGATGTCCAGGAATCGATCGAAGAGATCGCCGGCGCCGCCTCGGAGCTCGCGCGGAAACATCACACATTCGTTGATACCGGCCTGACTCTCCAGGCGAGGATCAGCAGGCCGCTTCTCGTGTCGCTGTTCAATCCCCGCTCTCCCCTTCACGACGGAGCGGTGGTGGTGCGTGACAGGGTCATCGAGGCCGCGAGGGTCACACTTCCCCTGTCGCAGACGACGAGAATCGGCGACACGATCATCGGGATGCGGCACCGCGCCGCACTTGGAATCTCCGAGCAAGCCGATGTCGTGGCGGTCATCGTTTCGGAAGAAACCGGAATGATCTCCCTCGCAGACAACGGGACCCTGAAGCGCGGTCTCTCTTCCCAGGAGCTCAGGAACGAATTGCACGCTCGCCTGACGATACCCGCCCCCCACACCGCGCGGTCGATCTGGAAGGTCTTGAGGGCCCATGGATAGTCCTCCGCGATTTAAGCGCCCGCCGGAGGATTCCCCCGCCCGGAAGGCATCCCATCGATTTAACATCGAGCGCTCTGAAATGATCGACCTCCTTCGCCACCGCGGCATCCGGAACGAGCGGTTACTGACGGCGATGTCGGTTGTGGACCGAAAAGAATTCGTTCCGGGACCGTTCGCCAATCGCGCCTACGAGGACTCGGCGCTTCCAATCGGGGAATCGCAGACAATCACGCAGCCGTACACCGCAGCTTTCATGACAGAGTGCCTCGATCCGCGGGAGGGGGATAGGATTCTCGAGGTTGGCACCGGATCCGGCTATCAAGCCGCCATACTTGCGGAGATGGGAGCTCGAGTTTTCACGATCGAGCGACACATGAACCTTCTGACCGAGGCGCGCAAGGTGATCGAGAAGCTCGGCTATGATATCGCCTCGAAGTGCGGCGACGGCACAATCGGGTGGAAAGAGTTCGCCCCGTTCGAAGGCATACTTGTCACCGCGGGCGCGCCCGACGTACCCCAGCCTCTCCTGGAGCAACTGGGGGAAGGAGGCCGGTTGGTCATTCCGATCGGCGACATGGATGTTCAGAATCTCCACGTCATCGGGCGCAGGAAGGAGCGGTATGAAACGAGAGTCGTCTCAGGTTTCAAGTTTGTCCCGTTGATCGGCAAGAAGGGCTGGAAATGACGCGCCCGTTCCATGATCGTAGCATTCGGTGCCCCCTGGGCGGCGTCCGAATATCCCCGAGGTGAGATCGGGAACTGATCGGGTGGGGCATGAACCCATGAGACGTGTCCTCGTCCTGGTCGGTCCCACCGCTTCCGGCAAGACAACCCTTTCACTTCTGATAGCCGCACAACTCGACGCAGAAATCATCTCCGCCGACTCCCGCCAGCTCTACGAACAGCAAAGCCCTCAAATGAAGAACGGAAGCGCGTGAGGCACCATTTCGTCGACCTTCAGCCGCCAGACCACGAATTTAACGCGGGAGAATTTGGAAGGCGGGGCCGGGTGGTTATCGACGAGATTTTCAGCCGCGGAAAAGTCCCGCTGGTCGTCGGCGGGTCAGGGCTGTACATCCAGGCCCTTATTGACGGCTTCTTAGATGGGGTATCCGCAGACCTCGATAGAAGGGCGGAGCTCTATCGGCGGCTCAAGACTGAGGGTCCGGTCCGACTTCTCGCCGAACTGGCCCGCGTCGATCCCGTTTCCGCGGGGCGGATGCTTCCGAGCAACACCAGGAGAATCGTTCGGGCTCTCGAGGTCTACCAAGCCTCCGGGGTTCCGATCTCCGAACTGCAGAAGGATCGCCTCGAGGTCGCATTCCATCCAGTCTTAGTCGGATTGAATTGGGACCGGGCGGCCTTATACTCGCGAGTCGACCGGAGAGTCGACTGGATGATCGAGGAGGGTTTGGTCCATGAAGTGAAGAAACTTCTGGCGAAAGGCTATCCGGCAGACCTGAATGCCCTCCAGACTCCGGGGTATCGGGAAATGTTCGCGTTTCTCGAGGGGAAGATGAGCTTCGACGAAGCGGTTTCGGCGATGAAGCGTGAGACCCGCAGGTATGCGAAGCGCCAGCTGAGCTGGTTCCGGCGGGACACCCGCATCCGATGGTTCCAGCTCCGGAATGAAGGCGAATTTTCAGCTATAGCCTCTTCAATTTGCTCCTATTTTCTTTCTGAATAGCGATCGGCTGTTTTGAAAATCCTTTCGATTTTCGTATTTTATCCCACACGGTTCTGCAATCGTGCGGGACCGGTGATCGAGCGAGATAGACATCAGACGTGACTAATAAGTTTCCCTGGAACGTATTCCAACGGGGCGTGGCTCAGCCCGGCTAGAGCGCTTGGTTCGGGACCAAGAGGTCGGCGGTTCAAATCCGCCCGCCCCGACAATGATATAGCACCCTGCCCTGGTTTTGAATTTCCCGCCGATTAATATTCTCATCGTCGAAGACAATCTCGAGCATCAGAAAATCACCGAGTACGCCTTACGGCGCAACAACGTCCACGGCAAGTTTATCGTCGTGCGCGACGGGCAGGAGGCGCTCGACTATCTCTACGGCGAACGGTCGTTTTCCGACTCCGCAAAATACCCGGCCCCCGATCTGATCCTCCTCGATCTGAATCTGCCGAAACGGGATGGAAGAGAGGTCCTGAGAATCATCAAAGAGGATTCGTCCTTGAAACGAATCCCCGTCGTCGTCGTGAGCACATCCGACCGCGAAGAGGATATCTCCTACGCATTCCAAACCGGCGCGGTTGCCTACATCAGCAAGTCAAGCGGTTTCGACAAATTTAATTCGGACATTGCCTCTGTCGCCCGGTACGCGCGGGTCACAGAAGCGCGTTGAATCTCTGAACGGAAATTCGTATTTTGGTGCCGGACATGCCGTATGCCGCACATCCTCGCAATCATAGGCCGGCCGAACGTCGGGAAGTCGACTCTCTTCAACCGCATTTTGGGAGTGCGGGAAGCGATCGTGGACGACCTCCCCGGAGCCACGCGCGACCGCCACTACGGAACGGCGGAGTGGGCGGGGAAAACCTTTACCCTCATCGATACGGGAGGGTATGTTCCGCGCTCCGATGACCTCTTCGAGCGGGCGATCCGTGAACAGGCCCAGATCGCGCTTGAGGAAGCGGACGCGGTTCTGTTTCTTGTAGATGCGCTCACGGGGCCGACTCCCATCGACGAGGAGATCGCCGCAATCCTCCGGAAATCCCGAAAAAAGGTTCATCTTGTCGTCAATAAGATTGATAACAGTGAGCGCGAAATCGACGCGGCCCAGTTCTACCGGCTCGGCCTAGGCGACCCCTTTACGGTTTCGGCGCTGGGAGGCCGCATGATCGGCGATTTTCTCGATGAGATCACGTCCGGCATCCCTCTCAACGGCGAGCTTCAAGAAAAAGATGAAAGACTGAAGCTCGGGATCATCGGAAAGCCAAACGTCGGCAAATCGTCGTTGGTGAACGCGCTCATTGGGAAGCCCCGGCAGATCGTGACGCCGGTCCCGGGCACGACGAGGGATTCCATCGATTCCATCCTGCGGTACCAGAAGGAAGAGATCGTCCTGATCGACACCGCCGGGCTGCGCCGCAAGAGCCGCATCACGGAAAATGTGGAGTTTTTCAGTACGCTTCGTGCGCTGAAGTGCATCGACCGGTGTGACGTGGCGATTTTGGTACTAGATGCCGAAGCGGGTGTGGACCGGCAGGACCTTCGAATTCTGGAGAGCATTGCTGAAAGCCGCCGGGGAACAATTATCGCCGCGAACAAGTGGGATCTGGTCGAGAAGAACGACCGGACTGCCGGCGAGTATGAGGCATCCCTGAAGTCGCTGCTCCGGATCTATGACTATATCCCGGTCATGTTTGTTTCCGCGTCCATGAGCAAACCAAGCGGGTTCCGACGAAGAAGCTCAATAACCTCCTGATGAAAGTGATCGAGGAGACTCCGCCCTCGTCCCAGTCCGGGAAGGAGATTCGTATCAAGTATGTGACCCAGGTGAAAAGCAACCATCCGGCATTTGCCTTTTTCACCAACGAGCCGAAAATGATCAAGGACGAGTACCGTCGATTTCTCGAACGGAAACTCCGCGAGCATTTTTCCTTCACCGGCGCCCCCGTTTCGGTCTACTTCCGAAAAAGTTCCTGAAGATCGCTTGTCCCCGGAACCCCCAACCCCGCGCGATCAATCATGAAGAAGCGGCGTATCCTCGTTGTGGGCGGACTCGCCGCAGGCCCGAGCGCGGCAGCCAAGGCGGTTCGTACCAATCCGGCCGCCGAGGTGACGATGTTCGAAGCCACCGACACCGTCTCATACGGCATTTGCGAAGCCCCCTACGCGATCGGAGGGGTGATCGAGGAGGAAGGGAAGCTCGTGGCGTACACCTCTGAGCGGCTCCGCAGCGAAAAAGGGTTCGAAGTGAAAACCCTTCACCGGGTTGAAAAGATTGTTCCGGGCAAGCACCGGATCAGTGTCCGGGATCTGAAGAACCGCTCGGTGGTCGACTACGACTATGACAAGCTGATTCTTGCAACCGGATCCAGGCCCCGCAGGCTCAATGTGCAGGGCGAGGACGCGAGGAATGTTTCCCACCTCAGCTCGCGGGATGACACACTCAAAATCCTCAATTACCTCAGGAGCGAATCCCCGTCCAGGGCCGTCATTATCGGCGGGGGATACATCGGCATGGAGATTGCCGAGGCGTTGCGGGAACGGGGTCTGGATGTAACGCTGGTGCACCGATACCGCCTCCCGATGGCGGGACTGGAGCAGGAGACCCGGGAGCAGATCCTGGATGAGCTCGTGAGCCACGGCATCCATTTTGTTTCGAACGCGTCGGTGGAATCTCTCGTGCAGGATAAACAGGGAAGTATTCGCCATGTCGTGACCAACCGGGGAACCTTCGAGTGCGATCTTGTCATCCTCTCACTCGGCGTCGAGCCCAACGTCGGGCTTGCGAGCGAAGCTCGCCTCAGGCTCGGCGACTACGGCGGTATCATCACCGATGAACGGCAACAGACAAGCGCGGATGGCGTGCTTGCCGCCGGTGACTGCTGCGAAGTGAAAAATGTTATCACCGGCAAGCGCATGTACCTTCCGCTTGCAACGCTGGCGAGCAGGGCGGCATGGGTCGCCGGCGAAAACGCGGCGGGAGGTCACGCCACATTCAAAGGCGGCATCCGGGCGATCGCCGTGAAGGTGTTCGGCCTTGAAGTTGCTCAGGTGGGGTTGAG
>VBOC01000103.1:0-8321 GCA_005877655.1 Ignavibacteria bacterium | reverse complement strand
CCGAATTCATCACAGCGTTCGGCAGAGTCGCAATCATGCCCGGGGCCCAAAAGACAACCGTGAGACTCATCCTCGACAGGCGATCGAAGCGTCTGCTGGGAGCGAATCTCTACGGCGGAAACGGGACGGTTCTGCGCGCTGATACGCTCGGGGTAGCAATTCAACAGCGTCTCACCATCGACGAGGCCTCCCGGCTCGACCTGATCTATGCTCCTCCGTTTGCGCCGCTCTGGGATCCGATTCTGGTCGCTGCCAACCAGGCGAAGAAGAGGATACAACTTGCCGACTAAGCGTCTCAAGAAACGGTCCGGCGCGGGCTCAAAACCGAGGCTAACGCTGATCGATCATCCGTTGATCAGGCGAGATCTCACGCTTCTGCGCGACAGAAGCACCCCCAGCAATATCTTTCGCTCTGTGCTGAGGAGAGTGGCGAGCCTGATGGCTTATCAGGTTACGGACGATCTGAACGTGCGGCGAATTTCCGTCATGACGCCGCTTGAGAAAACGACCGGCTTTTCCGTCTCGGATTCGGTTATCCTGGTCCCGATTCTGCGGGCAGGTCTGGGTCTTGTGGGAGGTTTCGTCGAAGTTCTTCCCGAGGCCAGGGTCGGGCATATCGGCCTTTACCGGGACGAAGTGACGCTCAAGCCGGTGGATTATTATCTGAAATTCCCCAGAAGGCTGCGCCCCGCGCTGGTCATCGTTCTGGACCCAATGCTTGCGACCGGAGGAAGCGCGACATCCGCCATCACGCTTCTGAGAGAGAAGGGCGCCGAGAGAATCCGCTTCGTGTGCCTCGTCGCCGCCCCGGAGGGCGTAGACCTGCTCGCGAGAACCCATCCGGATGTGAGAGTCTATACGTGCGCCCTTGACCGGAGGCTGAACAAGCAGGGATACATCCTGCCGGGCCTCGGGGACGCGGGCGATCGGATCTTCGGCACCGCCGAATAAGGCGCCAATCAGGCTCCAATTCCGGTTCCCGGGCACAAGAAGGGAGATTATTGACTTTCGACTCAGAACTTCATACAATTGACAATTCCTTTCGGGGGCGGGTTCATCAAGCTAAGCGTGACGCGCCCGGGTCGCCCGGGCTATTCCTCAATACCGCTTTCACCCCAATGGAGAAAAAATTTCCGAAGGAGATGGGGTCGTTGAATTCGGTCTTCGAGTACATCGACGAATTCATGCTGTACCATCGTATCAATCATTCCGCAAGCTACGCGCTGCAGTTCATCGTTGAGGAGCTCTTTACAAACCTGGTGAAATACAACCGCGGCAGTGAAAACGAGATCGCCGTAAGCCTCGAGAAGGTTGGTGACTCGGCAGTCGTCCAGCTCACGGATTTCGATGTGGATGAATACGATTTGACGAAACTCCCGGAGGCGAGCGTCGATCAACCGCTCGGCCGGAGACCGGTCGGGGGGCTCGGAGTTCATCTCGTGCGGAAAATGGTTGACGAACTGAGGTACGAATACTCCAATCGTGTGAGCAAAATCGTGGTCACAAAAAATCTGAAGTCATCCGGTGTTCAGGGTCACGGTCAAGAGCAATAACGAGATCGAGCTCATCGGACGACTGGATGCATCCCAGGTTGCGGTTGCCAGAGAAGCGCTCGATCGGGTCGACCGCTCCTCGACAATAGACTTCCGCGGTCTTGAATATATTTCGAGTGCGGGCATGGGCGTTCTGATCAAGACGCAAAAGAGATTGAGCGAGTCGAACCAGAAGCTGATCCTCGTCAACCTCAATAGCCATATCAGGGATATCTTCCGGTACGCCGGATTTGACCGTGTGTTCGAGATCCGCTGATTTCTCGGCCAGGAAGGCGGCCGGTCCCGTTTGCCGCACTGCGCGCAACAGCACCAACCTTTCTCTCTTTCCGGTGTATGTATGATAGATGATGAAGATAGATCATTGGTATGCCGGACTCTGGCGGGCGACAGGAGGGCATTTGAACAGATCGTCGAGCGATACCAGAAGGTCATTTATAACGTCGCTCTCAGAATGAGGAGTCGCGCCGAGGATGCAGAAGACATTACCCAGTCGGTTTTCCTCAAAGCGTATGAATCTCTGGGAACATACAAGCCCAGATATAAGTTTTTCAGCTGGATCTACAGGATCGCGGTGAACGAATCGCTCAATTTTGTAAACCGGCAGAAGCAACATGAAGAGTTGGATCAAAACATACCCGATCTGGACCCGTCAGCCGAACAAGTTGCAGATGAACACGACCTTACCAGAATCGTGGATGAGGGTTTGATGCGGCTGAGAGTTGAAGAGCGGGCCATCATCGTATTAAACCATTTTCATAATCTCTCTTATGGCGAAATTGGCTATATTCTCGATATCCCCGAAAAGACCGTGAAATCAAGGCTGTACTCCGCGCGCCAGCTGTTGCGAACCAGACTCTTGAAGGGGCATCTTATCCAATGATCGAAGAACGATATATCACCCTTATCCACCGCGAAGTCGATGGATTGAATTCAGCGGAGGAAAGCTCCGATCTGCGAAGTTACCTTTCGCACGACGCCGGAGCGAGCGATTATTACCGAGATATCCTGAAATTGTCCAACATGCTGGGCGCCGTACCGCTGGTCGAGCCGCCGCTGAATCTCAAGAAGAGGATTCTGAATTCCATTGCGGTTCACCTGCCCTCGCGGCGGCAAAATCTGGTCTCAGCAATGGCTGCCCAATTCGTTCAATCCTTGCGTATCCACAAGAGTTATGCCTTCGTTTTCGCCTCCGGTTTGGCGATCGGGATCATCGGTTTTTCGCTCCTGGACGGCGGTTCCCCTCCGAACCAGCGTGAGAGCATTTCCCACATCTCCGGTACAATGACGAGACCTGGACCGTTCCCCGCTCTTATGTTCTATGATCAGGGGGATCTAGGCGCGGCCGATGTTCGGGGGCAGGTGACGCTTCGGGGATCCAGGGATCTTCTTCTGGTGGAGCTCCAGGTCAAGGGCGGCCGGGATGTCGACGTTGCACTCGATTTCGCGCAAGATGATGTAGGCTTCAGCTCTTTCAGCCAGCAAAATCCGGAACCGGATAATCTCAGGATGGAACCAAATTCCGTGCGTGTCGGCAATGCCGGGGAGAATCAATATACCCTCATCTTCAGCCGGAAGAGCCACAACGTTGTTCCGGTAAAGGTTTCGTTCTACCGATTCTCGAAATTGCTCTCCGATAGGGTATTTTCCGCCGCCGCGGTTTCGGAATGACGGTTGAAACAAAACCCAACTTCGATCTGGTTATAGGGTATTTCGTTTAGAACAAGATTTTCGTAATTAACCAATATTCCACCAGTCTCATCAACAAAAGGAGGGTCGTATGAATAACCAGAAAAAGAGAATGGTCATCAGCGCCTGTGGGTTGGCGGCCATCGTTATTCTCTATTTCGCATTTGTGTATCCGTGGCCAGGTAACGAGGGAGTCCAGGGTACGATCGGCGGTGTACAGAAGTATAACGCGGGCCAACTCAGCGATAAGGATGTCAAACTGGGCGGGTCGGAAAATTCCACGGATCCGATAGCCACGCTGGAACAAAAGGTAGACGCGATGGAGGGAAGACTGGCTCCTAATCTGCGCACGCAGGTTCTTGAGGCGAGACTCCAATACCTCGAGGCCAGGCTTGCCGTTCCCCCGGAAGCCCGTTCTGCCTCGGTTGGCATCGAAGCGAGATTGAAGGAGCTCGAAGCACGCTGCATGGAAAAGAGCGCCTCTATACCCGTGGAAGCACGTCTGGCAATTCTCGAAGCAAGGCTCGCCAGCCCACCCGAGGCGAGGACGGCGCAGACAGTGGAGCAGCGCCTGAATAACATCGAAAGCCGGCTCGCCATTCCCCCGGAAGCCCGCTCCGCTTCGGTTGGCATTGAAGCGAGATTGAAGGAACTCGAAGCGCGCTGCATGGAACGTTCCGCAGGCCTTCCGGTCGAATCTCGGCTGAATGATATCGAGGCAAGGCTTGCGCCAAGTCCGGAAGCGCGCATCGTGATTTTAGAGGCCAGGCTGAACAACATCGAGAGCCGGTTGAACATACCTCCGGAAGCACGAACCGTGACGCCTGAGGCGAGATTGAACAACATCGAGAGCCGGCTTGCCGCGCCGCCGGAACAGCGCCAGATGCAATGAGGTTTCTCAAGAATTGAACCAGCATTTTTCCGAACACCGAGGAGACGGGTAACACCGTCTCCTCTCGTTTTTTCACGATATTGGTGCAGCCGCACTGGCACATTCCTCGTACGCAAGGGAAATCCGCCCTTCAGCCTTCACTGCATCGTCTTCTGAGAGGGACGGCGGGTAGATTTTTCCTTCTCACTGTCATCTCCCTCTTCGCGCGAAGCGGCATCCATGCCCAATTTTACTCGCTCGAGTCGCAAAATCTGCGCCTGCTCTACTATGATCCGAAACACACCTATGTGATACCGCATCTCCGCCGGTGCTTCGAAAATTCGTTCGCGTTTCATCGAAGGACGTTTGACTATACGCCTTCCCAGAAGGTGACGATACTCCTCCAGGATTTCGATGACTACGGATATGCCGGGGCGTCGGCCCTCCCGTTCAATTACATGATTCTCGGCATCGAGCCGTACGAGTATGTCTACGAGACGTCTCCGACGAATGAACGGCTGAATTGGGTGATGAGCCACGAACTTATGCATGTTGTCGCGTCCGACAAGCCGTCAAGCACGGACCGGCTGTACCGTTCGATATTCCTCGGAAAAGTCTCGCCCTCTGCCGACAATCCCCTCTCTATTTTTTACAGCTACCTCACGGCGCCGCGGAAGTACTCGCCGCGGTGGTATCACGAGGGAATTGCCGTCTTCATGGAAACCTGGATGGCGGGAGGGATCGGAAGGGTCCTCGGAGGATACGACGAAATGGTTTTCCGCACGATGGTGCGCGACAGCAGCTATTTCTTCGACGTGGTCGGCCTGGAGTCGGAAGGCACGACGATTGACTTCCAGACGGGCCAGAATTCATACTTGTACGGGACCCGGTTCGTTACCTACCTTGCCGATCAATACGGGCCCGATAAACTCATCGCCTGGTTTAACCGGACGGATGACAGCAGGCAATATTTTGCGTCTCAATTCGAGCGGGTTTATGATCAATCCCTTGACGATGAATGGTCCCGCTGGATCGAGTGGGAGCATCGCTGGCAGCGGTCAAACCTCGATTCGGTCCGGCAGTTCCCGGTCACGCCCTATCGGCTCCTGGCTCCCGGAGCGCTTGGCGCGGTGTCGCGCGCGTTTTATGACTCCCTGACGGGGAAGTTGTACGCGGCCACGAACTACCCGGGGCAGCTCGCCCATCTATCATCGATCACGATCGCCGATGGCACAATCGAAAGGATCTGTGATCTCCCCTCGCCGGCAATGTATTACGTTTGCTCAATCGCTTACGATCCTCTCTCCGGAAACCTCTTTTATACGACCCACAATAACAGGGACTGGCGCGATCTGAACGTCGTTAATGTGAGGACGGGCGAGAACCGCGTTTTGCTCAAGAGGACGAGGACAGGGGATCTGGCGTTCGATGTGACCCGAAAGGCAATCTGGGGAATTCAGCACCACAACGGCCTTTCAACTCTGGTCAAATTTTCGCCTCCCTACACGAGCTGGACCGAGGTCTTGAGGCTTCCCTATGGGAGAGACATGTTCGATCTTGATATTTCTCCGGACGGTACGTTTCTTACCGCATCGACCATCGAAATCAGCGGCAGGCAGCAGTTGCTCCGGATGCCGATTCTGGATCTGCTCAACGGGAACAGCACCTATGAAATGCTCTACGAGTTTGCCAACAACTCCCCCGAAAATTTCGTTTACTCCCGCGACGGGAAGTATCTCTTCGGAACTTCGTACTACAGCGGCGTGTCCAATGTGTTTCGCTACGATTTCAGCAAGAAGAAAATGGAAGCAATCTCAAATTGCGAGACGGGATTCTTCAGGCCCGTTCCGATTTCGGAGGATTCGCTGGCACTGTTTCGGTACACCGGCAAGGGGTTTGTGCCCGTCATGATCGCGAACAGGCCGATCGAGGATGTGAGCGCAGTACGATATCTCGGGCAGGATGTGGTCGAGAAGTATCCGGTGGTGAAGAGTTGGACGCTTCCCTCTCCGCTCACGGTGAATCTCGACACAGTGGCGACCGATTCGGGCGCCTATAACGGGCTGCAAAGCATCAGACTCGTATCAGCATATCCGGTAGTGGAGGGATACAAGGATTATTTCCTGGATCCTCTCCTGTTTCATGATCTCGATTTCACCGTCTCCTATTCTCCCAGCACGGGTCTGGCGGAGAATGAACGCACCCATCTTTCGTTTAACTACCATTTCTGGAGGTGGAAAATCTCCGCCAGCTATAATCGAGCCGATTTCTACGACCTTTTCGGTCCAACGAAGCAGAGCCGGAAGGGGTATGCGCTCGGCGTCCAATTCACCGACTTCCTCGTGAATGAGAACCCCGTGACGCTCGAGTATACGCTCGGTCTGAACGGCTACGGGGGATTGGAGCGCCTGCCCGATTTCCAGAACGTCTCGACTTCCTTCGATCGCTTTTTTACCACGGGTGCAAGACTCAACTATCGATACTTTCGCCGATCGCTCGGAGGGGTGGAAGCAGAACAGGGAGTTCGCTGGCAATTGAATGCCCTGAATACGACCGTCAATGCGAAGAACCTCCTCCGCACGAATGCGCTCGCCGACTACGGGTTCCTCCTGCCGCTGGATCATTCATCTCTCTGGTTTCGCGGTTCAGCCGGCAGTTCGTTCGGGGATCGCGATGAGCCGTTTGCGAACTTTTATTTCGGCGGGTTCGGAAATAACTGGGTCGACTTCCAGGACTTTAAGAGGTACCGGGAATCCTCCGCGTTCCCGGGAATCGAGCTGGATCAGGTCGGGGGAACGAATTACGGGAAGATCACGCTCGAGTGGGTGCTTCCTCCCGTCCGCTTCAGGCGCTTCGGTTTCCTTAACCTGTACTGTAATTGGTCACAGTTGTCGCTTTTCTCCTCGGTCCTTCAGACCAATTTTGACAGGGCGGATGTGAGGGAGACCGTTGCCGACGCGGGACTGCAGCTCGATTTCAGATTGGTCGTCTTCTCCCGGCTGGAGTCCACCTTTTCACTCGGCTACGCGGCGGCAATCGTGAAGGATCAGAGGACTACGCGGGAGTTTATGTTCTCGTTGAAAATACTCTGAGAGGCGGCCGTACGATCCCATCGTTCACAATCCCCGCCCTCTTGAGCGCGCCGTGCTCAACGGTCTGATCAGCCTCCTGCCCGTCTTCGCATTCCTCGCGGCGCTCGTCTTCCTGGACAGTTACAAGCTCGTGAATTTCCGATCGATACTCCTGACAATCCTTGTCGGCTGTGCGATGACCATTCCACCGTTCCTCTTCAGCGGGGTCGTGCTGGGCGTTCTGCATATCGGCTCCGGCATCTATTCGCTGTACGGAGGGCCGATTGTCGAGGAGCTCTGTAAAGCCCTCTACATGATTTACCTGATGAGGCAAAAGAGGGTCGGCTTCGGCGTCGACGCGGCGATCTATGGCTTCTCGATCGGGGCGGGGTTTTCGCTGGTCGAGAACATCTACTACCTGGAGTCGTTGCCCGGCCAGCACATCCTGCTGTGGGTTGCCCGGGGTTTGGGGACGGCGGTGATGCATGGGGGCTCGACGGCACTGTTCGCACTGATCACCAAGAGTCTTTCCGACCGCGGCGGACTGAAGGTCAGGACAATGATTCCCGGCCTGGCTGCGGCGATCGTGATGCACTCGTTTTACAACCACTTTCTTCTGTCGCCGCTCGTGCCGACAGCACTTCTGCTGGCTCTTTTTCCGGTCATCTTTCAGCAAAGCGAAAAAACCACGCGGAAATGGCTGGGGGTCGGACTCGACACTGACCTGCAGCTTCTGGACATCATCACGAGCGGCGACATTGCACAGCCGAGGATCGGCGGCTATTTCCGGACGCTGCAGCAGCAGTTCAGAAGTGAGATTATCGTCGATATGATCTGCCTGGTTCGGCTTCATACCGAACTCGCTATCCGGGCGAAGGGACTGCTGATGATGAGGAGCCGGGGCTTTAATCCTCCATCCGGTCCCGAACTTCCCGAAAAATTCGCCGAGTTGAAATACCTGCAGAAAAGCATCGGCAAGACCGGACAGCTCGCTCTCGCTCCGCTGCTCCATATGAGCAGCAGGGACCTGTGGCAGATCCACATGCTGAGAGGGTGATCGAACATCGATGCGAACTCTCCCGCCTGTTGCCATTCCTGCGGGAGTTTAGTACATTCGTGGATTAATCTTCCGGGTCGAAG
>VBOC01000099.1:4783-9499 GCA_005877655.1 Ignavibacteria bacterium | reverse complement strand
CAGCAGGCTCAGGTATCCGAAAAACGCGGTCAGCGTCCCGATCGTCATTGTGCCTTGAATGACCCGGAGTCCCCCGAAGTAGATCGTGATGACCAAGGAGAATCCGACGAGCATGAACATCAGGGGCCACATGACGGATTGGATTCGCGCGAGTACGAGGTTCTTCTTGAGATAGTCCCAGCTCAGATCGAAGAAGCGCCTGATTTCATACTTCTCGCGGACGTATGCCTTGACGATGCGGATCCCCGAAAGGTTTTCCTGCGCCCGCTGCGTGAGCAGGGAGAACTGGTGCTGCCGCACCTCAAATTTCTGGTGAATCGCCTGACCGAGACGGTAGACGGCGTACGAGACGAGCGGCAGGGGAATCAGCGCCAGCAGCGTCAGTCCCCAATCCGCCGAGAGCATCATCGCAAGTGCCATCGTGAACGTCATCAGCGTGTCCGTCGGATACATGATGCCGGGGCCGAGGGCGTTTCGGACGGCGCTGATGTCATTTGTTGCATGCGCCATGAGATCCCCCGTGGAGGTGTTCTGGAAATAGGAAAGGGGGAGCTTCTGGATATTCTGAAGAAAATCGTTGCGCAGATCAAACTCGATGTGGCGCGAGACAACGATAATCGTCTGGCGCGTGAGGAACGTGAAGAATCCGGCTATTAACGAAAGTGCGACGACAAGGCCGGCATAGATCAAAAGCCCGGTTCCGTCAATATGTTTCGTCTCCAGCCCGACTTTCAATTTGTCGATGGCATTCCCGATCAACCGGGGCTGCAAGACCGTAAAGAGGTTGCTCAGCACGACCGTCAGGATTCCCCAGAGAAGGGTCCTGCGATACCGTCGCAAATATGGCCACAATCGAAGCAGGGATTTCATAACTCGAAGGCGGTGAAGCTAAAAAACTATCTTAAAAGATACGAAAGAGGGGGGAAAGATGCTGGAAGCCCTAAAGCTTGATGTTGATGCGGTCGCAGTAACCGGCCACTCATTGATCTCGTCGATCTCGTTCCCACGTCCCGCAGGGCGAGTCGAAACGAATCGCGAATCCGGTGCGCATTCCGCCGCAGAGTGGGACGGAACGAGAATCCTGGAGATGAGCCACTCCACACGAAATTGAGCAGGTGCCCGGAGTTCGTTATCCGAGTACGCGGCTCGCTATCCGATTACTTCAAAGCCGGTGTACTTGTGGAGTGCCTTCGGTATGACGACCTTTCCTTCCGGAGTCTGATAGTTTTCCAGTAACGCCGCGACGACACGGGGAAGGGCAAGAGCGGATCCGTTCAGCGTGTGGACGAATTCGGGTTTTCCGCTTCCTCTGGGGCGCATCCTCACGTTGATCCGGCGGGCCTGGAACGCTTCGAAGTTGCTGATTGAGGAAACTTCGAGCCACCGCTCCTGGCCGATCGCCCAGACTTCAAGGTCGTACTTTTTTGCCTGCGTAAAGCCCATGTCCCCGGTGCACATCAGAAGGACCCGATAGGGGAGTCCCAGTTTCTGCAGCAACAGTTCGGCGTCTGCACGAAGGCTTTCAAGCTCGTTGTACGATACGCCGGGATGAACGAATTTCACGAGCTCGACCTTGTCGAACTGGTGCAGCCGGTTCAACCCCCGAACGTCTTTTCCGTACGACCCGGCTTCGCGGCGGAAACAGGGAGTGTAAGCGCAATACTTAAGCGGAAGATCCTGTTCGGCCAGGAGCTCATCGCGGTGGTAGTTCGTGACGGGCACCTCCGCGGTCGGAATCAGGTACAGATCGTCCTTCGGAATCGTGTACATCAGATCTTCCTTGTCGGGAAGCTGGCCGGTACCGGTGGCGCTTGTCGCATTGACCATGAGGGGAGGTTGAAGCTCCCTGTATCCTCGTGCGACAGCTTCATCCAGGAAGAAATTGATGAGCGCCCGTTGAAGTTTTGCGCCCCGGTCCTTGTAAACGGGGAACCCCGCACCGGTGATTCGAGCGCCGCGATCGAAGTCGACGATTCCGAGTTTATCAATCAGCTCCCAATGGGTACGTGCCTTAAAATCGATGACAGGCTTCTCACCCCACTTTGAAATTTCCTTGTTATCCGTCGGCTTTGTTCCGACGGGGACTGATGGATGCGGAATATTCGGCACAGCCAACAGAAGCTTGTTCAATGTTACTTCGACGCGCCGGAGTTCCTCATCGATCGACTTGATCTCGTTTTTCACCGCCTCCATCTCTTTGATGGGCGCCGCGGCGTCTTTCCCATCGCGTTTCTGTTTGCCGATTTCCTCCGAGACGGTGTTGCGGCGATTTTTCAGCGCTTCACCTTTCTGGATGAGCGCGCGTAGGCTGGCATCGAGCTCGAGCACCTTATCGATCATGTCGACCTCTCCCTTCTTCCTGATTCCTTCCTTCACCACGTCGGGGTGTTCGCGGATGAACCGGATGTCGAGCATCGGAGGGTTTCTATTACTTCACGTTTGCCGCATGCTGCTTCACATGCGCATTCAATTGGTTCTTGAGGACCGTCAGTCCGTGATACATGCCCGACATTTTTATGTCGAGGTCGGTCTGGGCTTTGAGCGTAATAAAGCCCGATTTCATCGGCCGGGCCGCCGGTTGCTTCAATGACACTGTCTTTATGGGCGTGACAAGCTTCTTGTTCGTTTCGAATACTTCTGCGAGGGCGAGGGCGAAATCATACCGGCTCACGAGATCGGCTCCCGAGATGTGGTACAGACCCGAACGGCCGAGCTCGATAATTTTTACAATGGCGAACGCGAGATCGTCGGCGAGCGTGGGGTTTCCCATCTGATCATCGACAACGCGGACCGGTTTTCCTTCAATCAGATTTTTCAGCACCCACAGAGCAAAATTCGACTTCACATTGTATCCGGCTCCGTACAGGATCATTGTCCTGATGATGGTGTAGGATACGCCGCTCGTGCGGATGATATTCTCGCTGGCGAGCTTTGTCCTGCCATAGTAGCTGAGGGGATTCGGGCGGTCGAGTTCGTTGTAAGGCCCGCTTTTTCCGTCGAAAACATAATCGGTGGAGATGTGGATCAGGTGCGCTCCGACGAGTTTCGAGGGCTGCAGCAGGTTCTCGACGGTGACCACGTTTGCACGCCATGCCGCTTCCCGGTCGGTCTCGCACTGATCGACGTTCGTCATCGCGGCGGTATTGATGATCACCTCGGGCTCAATTTCATCCAAGACGCTGCGCACTTCGTGCCGGTCGGTGGCGTCGAGCTGGCGGTAGGGGAGCATCTCCTCCTGGAAAACCGATTGCTTTTGTTTCGAGGTGAGGAGGAGATTGTAATTATTGGACCGGGAGAGGAGCTCCACGAGCTTCTGTCCGAGGAGGCCGTTGCTGCCGGTGATGAGAACTCGCTTCATGGCTGCTCTTAACGGAGGCTTTCCTCGAGGACGGTCGCGGCATCGGTTTTCTCATCCCGGTACTTGAGGATGATCGGAGTGTAAATCGAAAGATGATGTTCCTTCGCGAAGGGGTGAGAGATGTGCCGATTGCCCGCGATCACGACGGCTCCCTCCGGAATGATGAGAGGCTGATCCTTTGATTTCCTGTAGACTTTTGAGTTAATGAGGTCGTAAACAGGCGTCGAACCTGTGAGAATCACTCCCGCGCCGATCACCGCGCGGCGCTTTACGATTGTCCCTTCGTAAATCCCGCAGTTTCCCCCGATGAAGACGTCGTCCTCGATAACGACCGGCATCGAGCCGACCGGTTCGAGCACTCCGCCAACCTGAGACCCCGCACTCAGATGAACGCGTTCTCCGACTTGCGCGCACGATCCGACGAGCGCGTGAGAATCGATCATCGTGTCTTTGCCGACGTATGCCCCGATATTGATGTAGGAGGGCGGCATCATGACCACTCCTTCGGCGACGTATGCGCCGTCGCGGATCGCGCTTCCCCCGGCAACGATCCGGACTCCGTCCGCTGCAGTGAAATGCTTGAGCTTCATCGTATCCTTGTCGAGGAATTCAAATCCGTCGCGCGATGCGTGCGGGGTCTCCGCCACCCGCCCGATCCGGAATGCCAGAAGAATGCCCTTCTTCACCCACGGATTAACTCGCCACGTTCCGGCTTCGTAAACTGCCGCGCGGGCTTCCCCCCGGTTCAACGATGCTTTGAGCTGATCGATGGCGCGAAGCGCTCCTTCACGGTCGGTTTTCCCGGCGGGAGTTTCAAACAGCCGTTCAATCGTCTCCTCGATTGTCTCCTTGAGCGTCATGCTAATCCAAGAGATCCAAATTCTCCAGGATCCTCTTCAGGGCCGGACGATGTTTGCCGCTCAACGGAACCATCGGCAAGCGGTAGTGTTCTCCGATAAAGCCCATCGCGGCGAGCGCCGCTTTCACAGGAATCGGGTTGGATTCCACGAAGTTGAAATTCATCAGGGAGAGCAACCGGTTATGGATCTTGAGGGCGTGAGCAAATTTTCCGGCCAGGCAAAGCCGGACCATGTCGGAGAACAGCTTGGGCACCTCGTTCGATACGACGGATACGACTCCATCCGCCCCCAGGGCGATCAACGGCAGCGTGACCGCATCGTCGCCCGACCAGACGCCGAATCTCTTGACCCTGTTGCGTAGAATTTCCATAATCTGAGCAAAATTTCCCGATGCCTCTTTGATCCCGGCGACCGACGGGATTTCTTCGGCGATCCGCAGCGTCGTCTCGGCTTCGATATTGCTGGCGGTTCGTCCCGGCACATTATAGACAACGATCG
>VBOC01000099.1:0-4729 GCA_005877655.1 Ignavibacteria bacterium | reverse complement strand
GCCACGGAAAGGATTGCATCGGCGCCTGCCGAACGCGCCCGCCGGGCGAGTGTAATAGACTTGGCTGTTGAATTGCTGCCGGCCCCGGCGATGATCGGCACGCGTCCGCGGGCCCGCTCGACGACAATCTCAATGACTCGCTCGTGCTCGTCATCTGTCAACGTAACGCTCTCACCCGTCGTTCCTGTCGGGAGTATCGCTTCAATGCCGTTCGTGATCTGGTAGTCGACAAGCCGTTTCAGGGCCTTCTCGTCGATTTCGAGTTTCCCGGTGAAGGGGGTAACGAGCGCCGTTCCGGTTCCCCGGAACAACAATTTTGTTTTTGTGCTAGATCGAGGTGATGGCATTGTTCCTGATTGTTGTCCTATGTTGAAGTGGTGATATCGTTCCTTGTTTTTGCCCTATATCGAAGTGATGACATCATTCATCGTAAACCAGCCTTTCCTGCCATTGAGCCATTCCGCCGCAAGCAGAGCCCCGCGCGCGAAGCCGGTCCTGTTTTTCGCCGTGTGGATGAGTTCAATAGAATCCGCCTCCGAGTCGAAAATCACGGTGTGCTTTCCCACGGCGCTGCCGACATTTGCGGGGATAATTCTTCAGGATGATCTGCCCCAGAGTCATGGCGGTGCCGCTCGGACTGTCGGTTTTGGACTTGTGGTGCGTTTCCTGGATTGCAACATCGTACTCTTCAGTCTTGTCAAACTTTTTGGAGGCCAGGCCGACGAGCTGGAAGAACACGTTCATTCCAACGGAAAAGTTCGCAGAAAAGAGGACGCCGACTTTATTTTCCCGCACGATCTTCTCGATTTCCTTCATACGGTCGTACCATCCGGTCGTGCCCACGATGATATTCTTGCCGCATGCTGCCGCGGCCTTAACGTTCTGCTCGGTCGCCTCCGGCGTCGAAAAATCGATACACACGTCGATGCCCTTCAGTGATTGTTTCGTCAAGCCTTTCCCCGATGCGTTATTGTCGGATGTGAAAACATGGCCGATTTTGATCTTGCGCTCCCCCGCAATCCGCTCGATCTCTCTTCCCATCTTGCCGTATCCGATTAGAGCGACGTTCATGGAATATCCTGCTCAGACCCTAAGGCGACATTTATGAAATTCAAGGCGCTACCTTTAACGCGACGTTCATGAGATGCCCTTTGCGCGTTTAACGCGACGTTCATGAGATGCCCTGCCCTGCCGGTGATTCCACTAACCGGAACGACGAGAGCCGGTCGATTTCGCCCGATCCCTGAAAGCCCGCCTTTCGCCCCGCAACCCTGTTCGCAAAGCCGGCAGAGGAGGCGATGTCCCTCGACCTCGAATAGTGCGCACAATAGGCCGCCGCGAAAACGTCGCCACATCCTGTCGGATCGGGCGCTCCATCGACTTTCTCTCCCGGGATATCGACGCGCCGCAGATGCTTTCGTTCATCGATGAACGCCGTACACCCCTTGTGCCCCCGGGTGATGAGAAGTGCATTCGTATTCAAAGCGAGCGCCTGCCGGGCGAGTGAATCTTCGCTCAACTTTTCTGTGGTTAAGATTGCCGCTTCTTCCTCGTTCATCTGAGCCGCGTGGATCATAAAGAGCCACCGCCGCCACGCATCGACCGGGCGGTGCACTCGCGTGAAGTCGTCCTCGACTCCGAGTGTCAGACTGTGAACGTCAAGATACAACGGGGTATTCGTTTCCCTGACCTGCATTCTAATTTCATCGAACGTCTCGAGCGTGACATCAAAGCCGGAAATCATATTGACATAAACCATGTCCGCGTCGAGGTGCTGACGGATTCGCGCGAACGGGATCGCCTCGGAGATGTGGCGCGAGCATTCGGTCCGATCGGCGGCATTCGAGTAAACGAGCCGAACCTGATTTGTCGGGCCGTCGAAACTATAGAGACCAGATGTGTCGACGTTTGGATACGCATTTAACCTCTCGATGAATGCCTCATAATCGTTCCCCCCGATTCCGAATACAGGCGCCACAACATCTGCGGGGGCAAGAAGATTCGCAAGAGCGGCGACCGAGAAAAAAATCCCTCCGTAGCTCTGGGTTTCGCTTCCATCAGCGTGCTGGATAACATCGAGACACAAGTGGCCGATCACCGTGATCTTCATGCTTCAAATCCAATACTGAGACTCATAAATTCGTTGTCTCAACGGACCATTTGTGTTCCCCGACTCCGGGGCCACGGGTGAATGCAGATCAGTTCAACCGGCCAAAACTAATTGTGAGACGCTGCGCTAGAACGTCGAACTGTTCTTACGAAACTCCTGGAGCTTTTGCCTCACGGAACTGTTTGACAGAGCGAGAATCTCGGCGGCCAATACGGCGGCATTCTTGGCTCCCGCGCTCCCGATTGCAACAGTTGCCACCGGAACGCCCGCGGGCATCTGAACAATACTATAGAGAGCGTCGACCCCATTGAGCTCCGATCCGCCAAGAGGAACGCCGATGACGGGCAGGGTTGTGAGGGACGCGCAAAAACCCGGCAGGTGAGCAGCCATCCCGGCGGCGGCGATGATGACCTTATAGCCGTCCGATTCCGCCTTCTTGACCAGCGCCGCAGTCTCGTCGGGGCGACGATGCGCCGACGATACCTTCATATCATTGCTGATGCCGAACTTTGTCAGATAATCGGCGGAGCCCTTCATGATCTGTTCGTCGGTCTTGCTTCCCATCAGAATGAGCACGTCCGGCATTCGGTTACTGATCAGACTTTGGCAGTGTAAGGAAAATTCCCCGCCTCGCAGTATCGCCACAAACCCTGGCAGGAGAACTTGTTCTCGTACAGAGCTCGTCCGATGATGACCGAATCGACTCCATATGGTTCGAGTTCCTGCAAGCGCAAAAGATCCTGCAAGTTTGTTACGCCCCCCGAGGCGGTCACGCGCATTCCGCATTTTTCCGCAAGATCCCGCAGTGCGGAAAGATTTGGGCCCCGGCTAGTGCCGTTGATAAGGATGTCTCTATAGGTAACGCGCCTGAATCCGAGTCGATTCGCATTCAGTGCGACTGTTATGGCAGTTAGACCGGAAGTCGCATTCCAACCCTTTGTTTTCACGATCCCGCCCTCGGCATCGATGCCGAGGATCACCTTGGAGGATCCATGCGTGTCGATTACGCGCTTTGCATTATCCGGATTTTCGATCAACATGGTCCCGACGACGACGCGATAAACGCCGGCGTCAACGGCTTTCTTCACTTCTTCCGGCGAGCGCATTCCGCCGCCTACAGAGATGGGGATGTCCACAGTCTTCACCATGCGCGCGATTACATCGAAGTTCACCAAATGACCGGCGATCGCGCCGTCGACGTCTGTGATGTGGAGGGCCTTGGCGTTTTCTCTTCTCCATAGCTTCGCCATCTCAACCGGATCGTCGGTGTAGATGGGGCCTTTACTCCCCTGGACCATCCGGACACATTTACCGTCTCTGATTTCGATTGATGGTATAAGGAGAAGCATACGAATAGTGCTCTGAATCCCCTATAATGCACAAATTTTCGCAGAAATTCAAACATATGCATCCGGCGTTACGGGTTCACCTTCAGAGAATCGGCGATCGGTTCACGTTGAGTGGGTGGTTTTGCTGTTGGCGTAAGATAGGGCGGATTGTCCTATTCGGATGGAGAGGGGAATCTCCCTCGGGACAGTTGAAGGCTTGGAGGGGAAGGGTTGGTCTAATGATGTAAATGGCGTGGTTTGATTGCGGTTTCGCAACTGCTGTCGCCGGTTCTTTCAGTGGTTCGTCTGGTGGAAGTTGCCTTCAGAATCTCAACGAGCGACCTGGCGACGGCATCAATCGTGGTGGTCTCTATCAGCCTGTTGACGATATACGAATTAATACTTATTCCCTCCTCTTCAGCGAATTCCTTGATTCTTCGGTGAAGCTGCGCAGTCAGCCTCAAGAGAAGCCTACCGCTGTATTCTTCAGAATCTCTGCCCTGCGGGGCGGGTAACTTCTTATTCGCCTCTTTGAGCTCCCTCTTAAGCGCCTCGAATTGAGTTTTCAAATTCCGCAAGGCGTCAAGTTGAGTTCCTCCGTAAGAATGAAGTGAGGCCTCCGGAATTTCTCTAAGATAGCCGACAAATCTTCGTTCAGGAATCGCCGAATACAACTCCTCTGAGACCTCGTAAATAATGAGAGTATAATCTTCAAAGCTATACATTGGGGTCCTCCTCTATGAGTCCACGTTCTTCCAACTGCGCCAATACATCTTCGATATGAGGCAACATGTATTGTTTGAAGTCACGATATAGAATCGTTGGGACTTTTTTCCCATGGATATGGACAGTGAAAACTCCATGTAGCAACATCGGATTCGTTACGAGGAGGTCGTGTGAGAACGGGCGAACCGTACCAGGCTTGTTTTCCGGCCCCCGAAATCCAACTTTTTTCATTAGCGAGGAAATCACATTTAATTCGATTTCCTTAGACACTTTCGGTTTAGAAGCTACTAAATCTTCAATAAACCGGCGAAGTCGCTTTACATCTGATTTAGCGACTTTTGCCATCACCCGTTAGTATCAAATATAGTATCATTTGTTCCAAAGTCAAACGACGATGTTGGGGTTGTCACAGCAGATAGGGAAGATTACAGGACGCTGTCCACGGGGGAAGCGGATCTACGGTGCGCATCTTGCGTACTCGACGGAACAAGGAAAGGCCGGCAAGATACCGGCCTTTCCGAGCGGGAGTACGGAGAATTTATGGGTTCATTTCATCAATACAATC
>VBOC01000097.1:8637-16096 GCA_005877655.1 Ignavibacteria bacterium | reverse complement strand
CTTTCAATCGATCGACGACCTCAGAAAAGCGACCCGGAAGGAGCTCGAAGAGGTACCGGAAATCGGGCCGAAGATCGCGGAGAGCATCCACACATATTTTCGCGAGAGCAGTAACGTGAGGATGATCGAACGGCTGCGCTCGGCGGGCCTGAATCTTGCATACAAAGCACCCAAAATGCAGGGGGTTTTCGCCGGAAAGACATTTGTCCTGACCGGGACGCTGGAGTCGATGACGAGAGACGAGGCGAAAGAGCGAATCGAGGAAGAGGGCGGGCGGGTGGCAGGGAGCGTTTCTAAATCCGTCGACGCAGTGATCGTCGGGGCGGAGGCGGGCTCCAAACTTGAAAAGGCGGGAGAGCTGGGGATCGAATTGTGGGATGAGAAGAAATTCCTCTCTTTTATCGGCGATTCCCGCAGTGGGGGCGATACCCGCATCCCGAAGGGCGGGACAGGCGCGGCACAGCGGGACAAACCCAAAACCTGATCCGGAGGACGATGCTCGAAGAGACCTTATCATATCTGGGATTGCAGTTCGCCAAGCTCCAGTTCCGGTCGGACGTCGATACGATTCAGCCGATGACGGAGTTCCTGACCGGAGCGCGCAACGCGCTCATCACGCTGCCGACCGGCTACGACAATTCCATTCTCGCGGGCGCCGCGATCCGGTCCTACCGCGAGCAGCTTTCCCACCTTCATCTCACGATCGTCCACAACAGCACGCGCTCGACACCGCTCTCCGAGTTTCCGCGGTCGGAAGTCGTGCGCATCGATCCGCACGACATCAACCGGTTCTCGCTTCCGAGGCGCCAGCTCCTGAAGCGAATCATGACGCACCCGTACGATGTTGCCGTCGATCTGAACCTTGACTTCGTCCTTCACACTGCGTATATTTGCAAAGTGTCGCGGGCGAGAGTGCGCGTCGGCTTCGCCCACTCCGCTGCGGATCTTTTCTACAATGTTCAGCTCAACCTGAACGCCTCGCGATCGCCTCAGGCACTGTACGAAAAATTCGCGGAGTGCCTTGCGATGTTCGGGTAAGAATACCGGAGAGAGTATGAAGTTTGATGTGAAAAAGAACGGCAAGTCGGTCATCCTCAAACTGCGGGGAAAAAAACTGGACGCGACAGTCTGCCCCGAGCTCAAAGCCGAGTTCCTGGTCCTCTGCAAGCCGAAGGTTGCCCAGGTCCTGATCGTCGACATGTCCGAAGTCCAATTCTGCGACAGCAGCGGCCTCAGCGCCCTCCTGATCGCCCACCTAACGATGCGCGAGCACGGAGGCCGGGTTCATCTTGTCCAGGTGAGCAAGAAGGTCACCGACCTGATGAAGATCTCCCAGCTTGATCGCGTCTTCACGATGAGCGATACGGTCGCCGACGCTCTCGAGACCTGACCGCGGCGTGACCCCCTCCCCGCTTCAACACTAATGGGTTTTTCCGCCGCCGACTACCTCATTGTCGCGGTCTATCTTCTCGGCGTAACAATCCTCGGAATCATCATCTCCGGGAGGCAGAAAACCACCCGCGACTATTTCCTCGGCGGGAAATCGATGCCGTGGTGGGCGGTCGGATTCTCGATCGTCGCCAGCGAAACGAGCACGCTGACGTTTATCAGCATCCCGGGCCTCGCCTACAAATCCAACATGCACTTCCTGCAGGTCGCCTTCGGGTATTTCGTCGGCCGACTCCTGGTCGCGATGATTTTCATACCCGCCTACTACCGGGGAGATCTTGAGACCGCCTACGATTTTCTGGGAAGGCGATTCGGGGAGCCGCTCAGGAAATTTACCTCCGGGGTTTTCATCACCACGAGGGTCCTGGCATCCGGCGTCCGCCTTTTCGCGACGGCGATCCCCGTCCACCTGATCACCGGGTTCGATTACGCGACGAGTATTCTCATCATCGGAGTATTCACGCTCGTCTATACGTACCTCGGCGGTTTGAAGGCCGTCGTCGCGATGGACGTCGTGCAATTGTTCATCTATCTTTCCGGCGCGGTGGCTTCGGTGCTGGTGATTCTCCACCGGCTGCCGGGAGGGTGGAGCGACGTCGTCGGGTTTGCAACGTCTGGAAACCTGAACAAATTCGAAGTGATCAACCCGGCCTGGGGGTCGGGTGTGATGGAATTCATCTCGTCCCCGTATACGCTCGTGGGCGGGCTTCTGGGCGGGACATTTCTCACGATGGCGTCGCACGGGACTGACCAGCTCCTGGTGCAGCGGCTCCTCGGGTGCAAATCGAAATGGGACAGCCAGCGGGCGCTGATGCTCGACGCGGCATTCATCGTCCTTCAGTTCGCCTTCTTCCTCGTCCTCGGCCTCTGCCTGTTCGCCTTCTACCAGGCGGTGCCGGTTCAGGGACTCGGACTGCAATCCACGGACGAGATTTTTCCGAAATTCATCGTCGATTATCTCCCCTCGGGCATCAAAGGGCTTGTCATTGCCGGGCTCCTCGCCTCGGCGATGGGCACGCTCTCCTCGGCGATCAGCTCGTTGGCCTCGTCGTCCTTCCTCGATATTGTGAAGAAATCGCGGGCCGGCCGCCTCATGGACGCATCGAAGGAGCTGCGGTGGTCGAGGATCTTCACGCTCTTCTGGGGGATCGTGCTGATCGGCGGCGCGATGCTTTTCACCGACACGCACAACCCCGTCGTCGAGATCGGACTGAAGATCGCCTCCTTCACGTACGGGGGATTACTGGGAACGTTTTTCCTGGGGCTGCTTTTCAGGACCACCAGCCAGCGGGACGCCTTCATCGGCTTCATCGCCGGCCTTCTCACGATGGTCGCGGTCCTGAGATGGACACAGATCGATTTCACCTGGCATACCTTCATCGGGTGCGTCGCCACCATTGCGGTGGGATTATCGAGCCGGGCAATTTCCCACCGGAAACTTTCCGTTCAACAACCTTCCGTCACGGGATAACGCCATGCAACTGACCGCCACAGATTGGATCGTCATAGGGCTCTATTTCGCCTTCAATCTTCTCATCGGCCTCTACTTCAGGAAGCAGGCCACGACGAGCGTGAGCGACTTTTTTCTATCGGGAAGGCGGGCAAGCTGGTGGCTCGCCGGGACATCGATGGTCGCAACCACGTTTGCGGCGGACACGCCGCTCGCGGTCACCGGTCTCGTCGCCCGCTACGGCATAGCGGGAAACTGGCTCTGGTGGAGCATGGCGTTCAGCGGGATGCTGACGGTGTTCTTCTACGCGCGATTATGGAGGCGGGCGGGCGTGCTCACCGACGTCGAGTTTGCCGAGATCAGATACGCCGGAAAGCCCGCTACGTTTCTGCGGGGGTTCCGCGCGCTCTATCTCGGCCTGCCGATCAACCTGATCATCATGGGATGGGTCAATCTCGCGATGGTCAAGATCATGATGCTCGTTCTCGGCGTTTCAAAAATCGAGGCGCTCGGCATCGCGCTCGGCCTGATGGTGATTACCGCATCGATCTCGACGCTCTCTGGGCTCTGGGGGGTGTTGTGGACCGATCTCTTCCAGTTCGTTCTAAAAATGGGAATGGTGATCCTGCTTGCCGTCTTTGCAGTCGAGGCGTCGGGCGGGCTCTCTTCGCTCAAATCATCGCTCGTCCTCGTCGAGCAGAACAGGCACTCGACCGGCTCGGTCTTATCGTTCCTTCCGGATCTGCATTCGACATGGATGCCCTTCCTGACGTTCTTCGTGTATATTGCGGTGAACTGGTGGGCGTCCTGGTACCCGGGGGCGGAGCCCGGCGGGGGAGGGTACGTCGCGCAGAGAATTTTCTCCGCCAAAGATGAAAAAAACTCGGTGCTGGCCACGCTCTGGTTCAACATTGCTCACTATGCCCTTCGTCCGTGGCCCTGGATCCTGGTGGCCCTGGTCGCGATGGTCCGCTACCAGAACGATCCTTCCTTCGCTTCCGATCCCGAGTCGGGATATGTCCGTATCCTGATCAGCGATTTCCCGGTCTACCTCAGGGGTCTGATGCTCGCCGCGTTCGCGGCGGCCTACATGTCGACGATCGGAACGCAGCTCAACTGGGGCGCGAGCTATCTTGTCAACGACGTCTACCGGAGATTCATGGCGCGCGAGAAGACCGAGCGGCACTACGTGAACGCAGCACAGGCGACGACCATCCTCCTCATGATCCTCTCCGCAATCGCGACCTATTTCATGGGCTCGATCGAGGGCGCGTGGAAATTCCTGATCGCCATCGGCGCGGGAACGGGGTTGGTGTACATTCTCCCCGCATTCGTCACGTCCACCGCGATGCAGTACGTGTTTCACCTCGACCAGGCCAAGCCGTCCGACTTTGCGTACATCCTGCTGTTTACGGTTGCAATAACGAGCACGGTCTGGCTGGCGGTCACGTTCCTGACGAAACCGGAGCCGGAGGAGAAACTGCTTTCATTCTACCGCCGCGTCCGGCCGAACGCCCGGCTCTGGGGACCGATTGCGGAGAAGGCGACGGACGTCGTCCCGCGGCGTGACGGTTTTTTCAATCTCATCGACTGGCTGAGCGGGGTCGCGATGGTTTACTCGTTCCTTTACGGCTCGGGGCAGATCATCCTGGGAGATACGGCGATCGGGTTCGGGTTCCTCCTCCTCGGATTGGTCTTCGGGGGGATCATCTATTTCGATCTTAACCGGAGGGGATGGGAGACCGTGGCGGAGTAATCCCGCTTAATCTTACCGACTCGTTGAACGGTACGAGTTCCATCGCGCTTGTCCCGGCTCAACCCCGCCATGTGCCGTCCGTACCGCCCTGCGGGACACTGCCGGAGGGGCACCTCAGTATTACTTCGTGTCCAGAATCAGCGGCAGCCCGTCCTTGCCGGCTCCGATCACGACGACCTTCGCGTTCTGGGAATTCGCGAGCTTCTCGGTCGCTTCGATTCCCTTCCACCTTAGGAGCTGATCGCTGATCCCCTGCACGACGATCTTCTGAAAATCTGAAATACCCTGAGCTTCGATCCGCTTCCGGTCCGCTTCCTGCCGCTCTTTCGTCAGGATAAACTCCATCCTCTGGCTCTCCTGCTCCGCCTGCAATTTCGACTCGATCGACTGGGATAAGCCCGGGGGCAGACCGACTCTCCGCAGCGGCACCGCTTCGACGCTTACGCCGCGGGCTTCGGTGGCATCCCGGATTTCTTTTAGAATGAGCTGGGAAAGATGTTCCCGTTCGGAGGTATACAGCGCCTTCGCTTCGTACCCCGCCGTAACGCCCCGCGTCACGGAGCGGAATTGAGGCTCCACGATGACGGGCTCGTACTGTTCTCCGACCGTCTTATAGACATCCGCGGCTTTTTCCGGGTTCAAATGATAGAGAATGCTGACCTCGAGCTGGACGGTCAGTCCTTCTTTCGAAGGAACGTCCATGATCTCTTTCAACTCCTGCGTTTGAACGGACATCTTGACGACATTCGCGAGAGGGTTGATGAAATTGATCCCCGCCTTGAGCGTGTTATCAGAGACCGTTCCAAAAAAGTTGACGACCCCGACATGCCCCGCCGGGATGGTCGTGAACCCCTGAGAGACGGCCAGGAGAACAGAGATGCCGCAAACAGCGGCGGCCGCGTTTGCCGCCGGGCGATACGATTGGCTGCGTTCGACGGTGACTTTTCTTCGGGCATTCTGCCACAGGAAGAATGTGGCCGCAGCAAGAAGGATGCAGACGACAAATAGCATGATGAACTCCTCGAAAGTGGTTGTTGGCGAGCGGAAGATGCCGCGGTGAGATTCGCCAATATACAAGGATGGCTTCCGAATGTCAATTATGCGTTCTATTACTTCCTGGCCCCCGATCGGAGTTCAAGGGTCACGCCATACCTTGCTTCTCTGTCAACTTCTTATCATATTTGTGACGCATCGATGAAGGACGAAATCGAAAATATTTCGCTGCTGGAACGGTTTGCGCCGGGCCTACGGATCGACCGGTTGAAGAACAGCCCGATCGTACAGATTCTCATCGTCGCGGCGTTGGTGCTCCTGGTCGTGGTGATGTTTCCGCACCCCGAGTCTATCGAGTACAACTACAGCCTCGGCGGAATCTGGGCCGACAAGGATCTCATCGCGCCATTTTCTTTTCCGATCCTGAAGGAGATACAACTGTACGAAAGGGAGCGGCAGGAGGCGGCCCGCTCGGTAAACCCCGTGTTCGACCGGCATGAAGAGATCGAGCGGGCGGACCTCGATTCATTGCCGGTGATCGCGAAAAACCTCGGCAACGCCGTGAGCACCCGGATCCGGTTGCGGAAAACACATTCACAGCAGGACTCTCTCGATTTCAGTTCCGCCCTTGCGCGCCTCCCATTCCCGCTTTCCGAGAATGAGTGGAGGGAGCTGATTCAGTGGTCCCTCGCTGAAAAAGGGGGCCCGGCCGAAGCAAGTTCCAACCTCGGCCGCATTCTCGCAAAAGGAGCAGCGGAGGCCCTTCGAGCGGGAATCCTCGACCAGCAGAAAGCCCATCGGTTGCGAGGCTCCGTGTCGGTCCGGAAGGGGGTCATGGAAGAGGTTCTACCCTACGAACGGGTCTACGACCCGGGCGACGCCGTGGCCGCCGCGATCGCGAAGTCGGAGTTCCCCTCCGGAGCAAAGGGGCTTCCCCCAATCGCGACGAAGATCATGCGGGCCGCCCTGCGACCCAATCTGGTGTACAATTCCCTCGAGACGAACCGGGAAATCGACGAGGCCCAGGACAACGTTCCGCGGAGCATCGGGTTCGTGCAGGAAAATGAGCGGATCATCGGCAGGCACGACCGGATCACGGAGGAAAACAAGCAGAAGCTCGATTCGTTCGAGAAAGCGAAAATCGAGCGGGGTGCGGAGGCGACCGACTGGAAGCACTGGGTGGGTATTTTCCTTCATGTCGTCCTTGTCGTCGGATTGTTCGGCATCTATCTGCACCTCTTCCGCAGGCGGATTTTCGAGGATAACGCAAAGCTGACCCTCATCGGTCTGATTATCCTGATGGAAACTTTCTTCGCCTACCTCACGTCTGCGGCCAATCTGTCGGAGCCGGTCGATTATCTCATTTTCGTGCCTGCTGCTTCGATGCTCCTGGCCATCATTTTCGACTCGCGGGTCGCGTTTTACGGCACGGTGACGATCGCCCTCCTCATCGCGGGCATCAAGGGGAACGATTACGCCGTAGCCCTGACTTCGCTCTTCGCCGGCGCGCTCGGCGCGTACACCGTAAGGGACATCCGCAACAGGACGCAGATCTTCCGGTCCCTCATGTTCATCTTTCTCGGATACTCTCTGTCCATCGTCGCCCTTTCGTTCGAGCGAAACGAAAATTTCAATGCGATCCTGACCTCGCTCACCTACGCGATGGCAAATTCTATTTTCTCGCCCGTACTCACTTACGGCCTTCTCATTTTCTTCGAGCGCGTTTTCAGGGTCACGACCGACCTCACACTTCTGGAGCTCTCGGATTTCAATCAGCCGCTTCTGCGGCAGCTCGCCGAGAAAGCGCCCGG
>VBOC01000097.1:6753-8627 GCA_005877655.1 Ignavibacteria bacterium | reverse complement strand
CATCGGTGCGAATTCGATTCTCGCACGGGTGGGCGCCTACTACCACGACATCGGCAAGATGCTGAAGCCCGAGTACTTCGTCGAGAACCAGGTCGGCCCGGGGAACCGGCACAACCGCCTGAGACCGCGGATGAGCGCCCGGATCATCGCGTCGCACGTCACTGAAGGGGTCGAGTTGGGAAGAGAGTGGGGGCTGCCCGCGAAGATTCTCGACTTCATTCCCCAGCATCACGGAACGACGCTGATCTCGTACTTCTACGACAAGGCGCTCCATCAGGCGGCCCGAAAGAACGCCAAAGAAACGGTGGCGGAACAGGATTACCGCTACCCGGGACCCAAACCGCAATCGAAAGAGGCCGGCATCGTCATGCTTGCCGATTCAGTGGAGGCGTCGACGAGGGCCCTGACGGAGGTGACGCCACAGTCGCTCGAAGCGGCAATTCAGAGCATGATCAAACAACGATTCGCCGAGGGTCAGCTCGATTACTGCGAGCTCACGCTGAGGGATCTGACGAGGATCAAGGATGCATTTCTGAAAATCCTATTCGGGATCCATCACCAGCGGATCCAGTATCCCGAGCAGCGTGAGGAAACGGTGCTTGGCAGTGTCGGTCCCGCGCGGTCCCGCACGGCGGGACAAGCGCGACAAGACAGGGATGCAGCCCTTGCATTTGAGTCCGCTCCGTCACGACCCGGTGCCCTTCTGCGAGAAGCGGCCGGACAAGCGGGGCTTGGACTTGTCGATTCCGCGCGGGCGGATGCCGGCGAGCTCGAATCGATCCCGGAAGGCGGGGCAAGTCCGCACGGTCCCGCACCGTCCGGCGCAGCGGGACCAAGCCGGGACACGGCAGGGACAAGTCCGCAAGGTCCCGCCACGCGCGACACGCGTCCCGTTTCGGGGGACTCGGAGGGGACAAGCGATGACGATGCCGGGGAATCATCCGGAACGGAACCCCCAAACCCCGATAAGCCGGAATGAGAGAACACCTTCGTTCCTATCTCCATTTTTTGACGCTCGAAAAGAACGCCGCCGCGAACACCGTCGCCTCCTATACGTTCGACCTCTCGCGGTACCTGCGCTTTCTCGAAGAAGAGGGAGTGCGTGAGATCGGGCGCGTTCGGGAACCCGACGTCGAAAAGTTCGTCGCCCGGCTGCGGAAGAACGGGCTTTCGCCTCGCAGCATCTCGCGGAACCTTTCCGCCGTCAAGATGTTTCACAAGTTCCTGACAGGCGAGAAGGTGTCGGCGCGGGATCCCGCCCGGATGATCGATGCCCCGAAACTCTCCCGGACGCTGCCCGACGTCCTGAACCCCGGCGAGGTGGATGCGATCCTCAAAGAACCGCCGACGCGGGAGGATCTGGGGAAGCGCGACAGGGCGATTCTCGAGACACTCTATGCCACGGGCATGCGCGTCTCGGAGATCATCGGACTGAGAAAATCGAACGTGGATAAACGCGGGGGATTCGTGCGGATATTCGGAAAAGGGTCCAAAGAACGAATCGTGCCGATCGGCGGATCCGCCCTCCGCTGGATCGACCGCTATCTCCGGGATGTCCGTCCGAAACTCTCGAGGCACGGGAGCGGAGAGGAGATTCTCTTCCTCAATGCGCGCGGAAAACCGATGTCCCGGATGTCGATCTGGAATATCGTGAAGCGGTACGCGGTCAAATCCGGCCTGCAGAAACATGTCCACCCGCACACGCTCCGCCATTCCTTCGCGACGCACCTTCTGGAGGGGGGAGCGGATTTGAGGGCCGTGCAGGAAATGCTCGGTCATTCGGACATCGCGACGACCCAGGTTTATACGCATATCGACCGGGAATACCTGAAGGAAGTACACAAGACATTTCATCCGCGCGGTTGATTCCGGAA
>VBOC01000097.1:0-6733 GCA_005877655.1 Ignavibacteria bacterium | reverse complement strand
TCCCCCTTCTGGACGGATCGGAGCGGCGGTATGTTTTTCTCGACAACGCCGCCAGCACGCCGACGTTCACGAGCGTTCTCCGGTGCATCGAGGAGTTCATGCCCTGGTACTCCGGCGTCCACCGAGGCATGGGGTTCAAGGCCATCGTCGCGACGAACGTCTACGAAGAGACCCACAGGATTGCGGGCGCATTCGTCGGCGCCGATCTGGATACGAACGCGGTGCTGTTTTCCAAGAACACGACGGAATCAATCAACAAACTCGCCAACCGGTTCGCGTTCAAGCCTGACGATGTTCTGATAACGACGATCATGGAGCATCATTCGAACGACCTGCCGTGGAGAAAGTATTGCCGAGTCGTCCATGTCGGCATCGACCAAGACGGCGGCATCGACCTTGTTGCGCTCCGGAAGGAGATTATGAACCGGCGCGGCTCCGTTCGGCTCGTGGCGGTGAGCGGCGCTTCAAACGTCACGGGGCTCTGCAGCCCCATCAATGAAATTGCGGAATGGGCTCACGCCGCCGGGGCGAAAATATTCGTCGATGCGGCACAACTAGTCCCCCACAGGGCCGTCGACATCCTTCCGGACGACGATCCGGGGCATATCGATTTTATCGCCTACTCCGCCCACAAGATCTACGCCCCGTTCGGCATCGGGGTGCTCGTGGGGCCGCTCGAGTTTTTCAATGCCGGCTCTCCCGATCAGGTCGGGGGCGGGACCGTGTCCTACGTCGGGACCGACGAAGTCGAATGGGGGAGCCCTCCCCAGAAGGAGGAGGCGGGAAGCCCGAATGTCGTCGGGGCGGTCGCGCTGGCGGAGGCAATCTCCCTCCTCCGAAGCGTCGGGATGGAGGTGATTGCGGACCACGAGCGGGAGCTCCTGGAGTATACCCTGGGGCGCATGACGACGCTGCCCAGGGTTCGAATCTACGGTGCGAAGAGCGATCTGAAGGGCAAGGTCGGCGTCATACCGTTCAACGTCGACGGGATGGACCACTCGCTTGTGGCAACGATTCTCAGCGCCGAGGGCGGCATCGGCGTGCGCAACGGCAACTTTTGCGCGCAGCCGTACATGCGAAAGCTGCTGAACGTATCTCCGGAAGAAGAGAAATTGAAGCGGGCATCCCGCTGCGACAACCCCACCCTGCCGGGCATGGTGCGCGCCAGCTTCGGCTGCTATAATAACCGGGAAGATGTCGATATCTTCATCGACATGCTGGCCCGCATCGTGAAGAACGAACAGAAGGGGACCTACGCGATCGATCCGGAAACGGGGGTCTATTCGGCCCGGGGATTTGAGATCGACGCCGGCAGGCACTTTCGCTATTTCAATGCATTCCACGTGCCGGGAAAAGGAGAGGAGATTGCATGAGTTGCCCCCGCAAAGAGGAGGCCGGTCCCGCTTTGTCCCGCGCGGCAGTACCGAGCCTGAACTAAAGGGCTGAGCCCAGAGTATTCAGATGCAGGACCAACTCTACATACTCCCCATCCTCCTTTTTTCAGTCGTCATCCATGAAATCTCGCACGGATGGATGGCCCTGCGCCTGGGGGACACGACCGCGCGGGACATGGGGCGTCTGACCTTGAACCCGATTCCTCATATCGACCCTATCGGGTCGGTGCTCGTGCCGCTCTTCTCGCTCTTCGTGGCCGGCCGGGTGCTGATCGCGTGGGCGAAGCCCGTTCCGGTCAACCCCCTCAACTTTTCCAACGTCCGGAGGGACGACATCCTCGTCTCGGTGGTGGGCCCTCTGTCGAACTTCGCACTTTCGTTCGTATGCACGATCCTCTTCATCTTGCTGAAGAAGATCGAACCTCTCCTTCCCGATTCAATTCCCCTTCTGAACGAAGCGTTTGGCTTTTTCATGAAGATGTTTTCCGGGGGAATCCTGCTGAACATCATGCTGGCGGTATTCAATATGATACCAATACCTCCGCTCGACGGATCGCACGTCGTGGCATCGCTCCTGCCTGACGAAATGAGCGCACAGTACAGAAGCCTCGGATTCTTCGGGATTTTTTTCTTCCTGATGCTCATGCGCTGGCACCCGTTCGCCCTGCTCTTCAGCGAGGTCATCGGGGTGCTCGCTTACCCGTTCGAGTTGCTCATCGAGCTCTTCGTCTGAACTCTCCATGCCCCACTCCAGCCGGATCGTCATTCTCGCTGAAGCAAAATTCGGGCCTCTCGAATCGAAGACGGCGAATCAGGCGATCCGGTACCTGCCGGATCAGGTGCTCGGCGTGATCGACAGCCGCAAGGCCGGCCGGAGAGTACAGGAAGTGCTTGGATTTGGAGGAGATATACCGATCTTCGCCGATCTGAAATCGTCGCTGCCTCTGGGTCCGGACACGCTGCTGATCGGTATCGCACCCACGGGCGGGATGCTGCCTCAGGCGTGGCGGTCTATTATAATTGATGCGATTGCCGCGAAGCTGGAGGTGATGAGCGGACTCCACACGCGTCTCAAAGACGATGAAGAAATCGCCGCCCTGGCAAGGCGGAACGGCGTCCGGCTGATCGAGTTGCGGGGAATACCTCCGGAATACGAGGTCGTGGCGAAGGGGCACTGGAAGAATCGGCAGGCGAGAACGATTCTGACGGTCGGCAGCGATTGCAACGTCGGGAAGATGACCGCATCGTTCGAATTGCACCGTGAATTTTGCCGCCGGGGATTAAAGTCGGACTTTGTCGCAACCGGGCAGACCGGCATTCTCCTGTCGGGGAAGGGCGTCGCGATCGACTCGGTCATCAGCGATTACGTCGCCGGAGCGATCGAGCTCGCGGTTGACAAATCGGTGGCCTCCGGAAGCGAGTTTATTCACATTGAAGGGCAGGGTTCGTTGACGCATCAGGGGTATTCGGCCGTCACACTCGGACTGATGCACGGCGTGATGCCGGATGCGATGATCATGGTGCACCATCCCGCGCGGCAGGTCGATGATTATGGCTTCCGGATCGACGATCTCAAACGGCTCATTGAGCTGCACGAAATCATTCTCGAGCCGTTCAAACGCTCGAAGGTCGCGGGCATTGCCGTCAACACGGTCGGCATGAACACGCGTGAGATCGCGGCTGCGAAGCGAGCGCTGGAGGATCAAACGGGCCTGCCCGTCGCCGATGTCCTCACCGACGGTGCGGCCAGGCTCGCGGACGCCCTCGAACGCTATCTCGAACGAGAAGTTATCCGCGAGGACATCCGGCGATGATCCGCGCGATGCCATTTCAGCGCCCATGATTGTCATGAAGTTCGGCGGCACGTCGGTCGAAGACGCGGCCGCAATCCGGAGGGTGATCGGGATCGTCCGGCGGGAAGTCGGGCGGACGCCGCTTGTCGTCGTTTCAGCCTGCTCGGGGGTGACCAATGATCTAATCCATGCGGCGCAGGCAGTGCGGGACGGGGATGAACCGCGCGCCCTTTCTATATTGACGGGGCTTCGGGATCGCCACCGGAAACTCATCGACGATCTCATTGAAAAAAAAGGCGAACTCCTCCCTTCGGTGGACAAACTATTTAACGACCTGCGGAATCTAATTCATGGAGTCTACCTCCTGGGCGAGCTGACGAACCGTTCGCTGGATGCGATCACAGGCCGCGGCGAACAGCTTTCTTCCTTAATCATCCATGCGGCGATGGAGGAATCGGGCGTACCGTCCGCCGTCGTCGATGCGCGCCGGGTGATGGCGACCGACCGGTCATTTGGTGCGGCGGTGCCGGACGTCGAGAAGGTCGCCCGGGGGGCCAGGGAATTCTTTCTGCCCCCGCTCAAGCGGGGGATGGCGGTCGTGACGCAGGGATTCATCGGCGCGGCGGAAGACGGAACCCCCACGACGATCGGCAGGGGCGGTTCCGATCTGAGCGCGTCGATATTCGGGTCTGTACTCGACGCCGAAGAGATTCAGGTCTGGACAGACGTCGACGGGATGATGACCGCCGACCCGAGCATCATCCCCGAAGCCCGTCCCATCAATGTCTTGAGCTTCGACGAGGCGTCGGAGCTCGCGTATTTCGGGGCGAAAGTCCTTCATCCGAGGACGATCCTCCCCGCCGTCAGGAAGAATATCCCGGTCCGGGTGCTGAATTCGCGCCGTCCCGAGTTTAGCGGCACGCTGATCGTTGAACAGAAATCCGGGCCCGCGCGAAGGGACAAGGATATAATCAAGTCGATTGCCTGCAAACGGGGAATCGTCGTGATCAACGTCGGTTCCTCCCGCATGCTCATGGCGCACGGTTTTTTGGCCAGGCTCTTTTCGATTTTTGCCAATTATGAAAAGAGCGTCGATGTTGTCGCCACCTCGGAGGTGAGCGTCTCGCTTACCGTCGATAGTGAAGAGCAGTTGCCGGAAATTACCCGCGAGCTGGAGAAGATTGGCGACACACGGGTCGCGCGGAATAAGGCCATCATCTGCGTCGTCGGCGAGGGGATGAAACATACCCCCGGGATCGCGGCCCGGATTTTCGGCGCCCTGGCCTCGGCGCGGGTCAATATTGAAATGGTTTCCGAAGGGGCGTCCGAAATAAACCTCACCATGGTCGTCGACGAGAAGGACGTGGAGAGGACGGTCAGGGTCTTGCATGATGAGTTTTTTACGGGGAAGGACTGACGGAGTGGAGCAGTTTCGTTATATGCACGACCGATTGTGGTGCGAGGGCACCGACCTCGAGGAGTGCGCGGGACGGTTCGGCACGCCCCTTTACGTATACAGCAGGCAGTCGGTCATCGATCACTGCCGTTGGATCGAGAGCGCCTTCGGCAACGAGGATCACCTTTCGTGCTATGCGCTCAAGGCGAACTCAAATCCGTCTATTCTCCGGATTCTGGCCGGCGAACGCATCGGCGCGGACGTGGGATCGGCCGGCGAACTCGGCCTGGCCCTCGACGCCGGCTTCCCCGCCGGTCAGATCACGTTCAGCGGCGTCGGGAAACGGGACGACGAGATTGCGGGGGCAATCCGGCAGGATTTACTATCGATCAATGCAGAGTCTGATGAAGAACTGAAGGTTATCAGCCACATCGCGCAGGAGCTCCATAAGAGGGCGAGGGTCTCGGTAAGGGTAAATTTCGATATACAATCGGACACCCATCCGTATATCACGACCGGCCGCAAGCACAACAAGTTCGGCGTCGAGTCATCCCGTGCAGAAGAGGTTTTCCGGGAGGCCTCTACATTGCCTGGCGTCGAGTTGCTCGGCGTCCACAGCCATATCGGATCGCAGATCACCAGCAGCGAGACATTTGCCGCGGCGGCCCGGGCGATCGTGGAATTAACCGATCGACTGCGGCGCCATGGGATCAACCTCAGCCTCCTGAACTTCGGGGGAGGGTTCGGGGTCCGGTACCGGGATTATGTGGCGCACCCACGGTTACCCGTGGAGGCCGAAAACCCGGAATCGAACCTGACGACCGTGAGCATGCTGAAAGAGATACTGCCCATTCTCCGGAGCGCGCGGTGCAAGATCCTGATCCAGCCCGGCCGGTCAATGGTCGCTCACGCCGGCATCTTGATCACGAAAGTATTATACAAGAAACGAAGCGGCGGGAAAACCTTCATCATCGTCGACGCAGGCATGAACGACCTGATCAGGCCGAGCCTCTATCAATCCTACCACCAGATCGTGCCGTTGAATGTCGGTCACGCTGACGGGGATCGCCATGAGGTCGTGGACGTCGTCGGTCCGCTCTGCGAGACCGGCGACTTCTTTGCACTGGATCGTACAATGCCTGCCGTGGAACGCGGCGAGTACCTGGCGGTGTTATGTACAGGGGCGTATGGTTACGTGCTTTCGTCGAATTACAACGGGAGGCCCAAGCCTGCGGAAGTTCTGGTGGATGCCGACCGGAGCGAGCTAATTGCCGACCGCGAGCCGGTGGAAAAGCTGTTTGTGAAGAGGATCGTATGAGTTCGCTGAACGTGGCGGTCGTGGGAGCCACCGGACTTGTCGGCAGAAAGTTGCTGCAGGTGCTGGAAGAGCGCCGGTTTCCGGTCGCCGAGCTTCGACTTCTTGCCTCGGCGCGTTCTGCAGGTCGCTCGATGAAGTTTAACGGGAAGGAATATCCGGTCAGGAAGCTGGAGTCCGGAAGTTTTGAGGGGGTCGAGCTCGCCCTTTTTTCCGCGGGGGCGTCGGTGAGCAAGGAATTTGCCCCGGCGGCAGTCAGTTCGGGGGCGCTGGTCATCGATAACAGCAGCGCGTACCGGATGGAGGAAGGCGTGCCACTCGTGGTTCCCGAAGTGAATCCCGAAGAAATCGCGAAGCACCGGGGGATCATCGCGAACCCGAACTGTTCTACGATACAGATGGTCGTCCCGTTGAAGCCGCTGCACGACCGGTGGAAGATCAAACGGCTGGTGATCGCGACGTACCAGTCCGTGACCGGCGGCGGGAAGCGCGCCCTGAGCCAGCTTGAATCGGAACTTGCGAAGGAACCGAATCCGGAGAGAAAGTTTCCGCATGCGATCGCGAACAACGTGCTGCCGCAGATCGACGTCTTCTTCGAGGACGGCTATTCGCGCGAGGAGCTCAAAATGAAGGATGAAACGAGAAAGATTCTGGGCGACGCGTCGATCCGGATCACGGCGACCTGCGTCCGCGTCCCGGTCGTCGGAGGGCACAGCGAAGCCGTCAATGTCGAGTTCGAGCGGCCGTATGATCTCGACGAAGTCCGGAGCGTCCTCGGGAAAACTCCCGGCGTTTGTTTGCAGGACGACCTCGGCCGGTCGGTCTATCCGATGCC
>VBOC01000098.1 GCA_005877655.1 Ignavibacteria bacterium | reverse complement strand
TGATGTTTGTTGCGGCCGAGTAGTCGATCTTATCCGCCGTAAGTACGCCGTTATTGGACCAACCCTGGCTCCATCCGGCATAGAATGCGGTGACTGAAAGTTGACCTTGGGCGGGGACCAAAGAGCAGCAAATCAGAATTGCGGTCCACGCTCCACTTCTCAATAGCTGACCCTCTCGGATGATTGGAAGAAATCCATGCGTGCTTCATAACAAGCTCGATTCGAATGGAAGTTCCCTCCTTTTTTATTTTACTTGATACGCATGAGAACTTTTTGCACCGACAACCTGTATTTTCTCACCTGCCGATGCCGGCGGATTGCAAATCGCGGGGGGCATGGGTCTTTCCTGCAAATAGCATCAGCCAAAAGCCGGTTGTGACTTCGGCGATGGCCATCGGCGCCCAACCGTATTGCAGTGTCTCTTTGCACAAGTAGGAACCTTTTCGTACCATTCAGTACAAGTCAATACCAATCGTTGCAAAATGGTTGCATAGGCGTGAATACAACGCCCGTTTTCGCCCAACTCAACTTGCAAGATTGCCGTTTTCGCCCTTGCCCGGTGGTGTAATTGGCAACACACTTGACTCTGGATCAAGGAAGTCTAGGTTCGAATCCTAGCCGGGCAGCTCGACCAATTGGTTGGATGAATAACCGCACGCTGAAAGCAACCTTTGCTTTCACGAGTCTCATTGTCGGCTTGCACATCGTCGCCTACTTCTATCCGAAAACTCTCTTCTGGGGGTTCCACTTCCTCGGGTTCCTTCCAGCATACGACCTCATCCTTTATGGAATACTATTCTGCCTGTCCCTGACTTACATGCTCACCCGGGGTGCGGAACGGCCTCTGTCATTCATATCGGAGTTGATGAGCAGCAAGCCGACCGTATTTCTCGGGATTTGCATCGTCACCTTCATTGGCGGCGTGTTCCTTTTTCATATCAGAGCGCCCCTCCTTGGAGACAGCTTTTTCGTGATCAACAACCTCGCAAATACATTCCGCGGAGCTCATGTTTTGCACACCTATAGTGAGCCCTTTGCAATGGCTGTCTTCTATGTGCTCCTGAAACTGCTGGGGACCGTGAGCTATCCTGAGATGTTGAGAGGATTCTTCGTTGTGGATGCAATCCTCGGAATCGGTTTTATGATCAATCTCTTTGTCATAGTCAGGAATCTTCTTACCGATCCCAAGGAACAGGCATTGCTCTTTTTCTACGTGCTTGCCACGCCAACGATGCAGTTGTTTTTTGGTTACGTGGAATCGTACCCCGTTGTTTTATTCTCTCTCTCACTCTTTCTTCTTGTCGTCGTCCTGTATCATAAGCAGAAGCTCCCTTTTTCTATGGTCTTTCCTCTCTATCTGTTGCAGGTGCTCGTGCATTTCCTTAACGTCCTTTTTGCGCCTGCTGTTCTGTACCTGGCCTATCACGAAAGGAAAAACAAAGGCGCGAGACATATTCTGCTCGGGATGGGCATAACGATCGCACTTGCCTCAATCATTCTCCTGGCGGCCGGCGGAGATATTGTGCGATACCTTCCGAAAGCCGCCCACACGCACTATCTGTCGCTCGTGCAGACCGGCGATTTATATCAGTCCTACACGCTATTTCCGGCCTATCACTTCATCGATCTGGCGAATCTTGTAATGTTACTGGCGCCATTCACAATTTTCCTTCTTGCGATTGTTTACCTCAAAGAGTTTCTCCGGAACATCGGGGAAGGCTGGTGAGCGGGGTATGATTCCCGTTTTCCAAATCCCTCCTTGCAGAAGAAATGTACTGATTACAACCTCTCGGCCGAGGGTTTATGGAGAGCGCTTCAATACGGGGAAATATTCGGTGCAGAAGTCTTTCATCCAACCCTTCGAGCTCTTTTCGAGCGGATCACGCAAAGGAGAGGGCATATTCAAACAATCAGTTTGCCTTGCTTCCGGAGGCGTTTCTTTACCGATTCCAGTGACTCCCGTGGTTCGGCTGCTCGCGTCCGGGCGATGAAGCTATCGTAAATATCTTCCCAGAGCTGGCCGTGCTTTCGAAGGTCGATGATCACAGCGGTTTTTTTGCCTCTCCTATCTAAAACGTACTTGATTCCAGTCATTCCAAAATTCTCCTTCGACAAGAAATGTATCGAATTCCCGGGTAGGGGTCAACACCCAGCCAAGAATGTGTCGGCGCAACAGGATCTTTTCACGTCGTCGAGCCCCAGGCGATCATTTCGACATTCTAAAGCTCCATGTATTCGAGAACGGACTCGTGGTGCTCCTGTTGCTCGCACCAACCCTCCAATAAAAGGCCGATCCCGACTTGAGCTTTCGAACCCGCGCGAGGGTGTCGGAAATTACCGAATCCCGGATGGTCACCGATTTGAAGGCAGCGTCGGAAGAGATCTGGACAAGATACGATGTCGCACCCGGCACCGGATGCCATCGAAACACAGGATCTGCTTCTGTGATTTTCGTACCGTCGCGGGGGGATTCGAGCAGAGGTGCCCGAAGAGGAGCTTGACCTCCCATAGTTGCCGCCTTCACTGCCCGCAACAGCCGATCCCTCTCCGGGAATGTTGCCGGTAAATATCCGCCTCCCAGCTCCCAGATGAAGTCCCCTCCGATGCCTTTGCTTTTGGCGTACTCTACCTTGCTGCGGCAAGTATGCTCGTCATCGTATGAAACGAACTTATCCGCGAGATCGGGGGACGGATGAATGCTCAGGTAGGCCGCCTGCGCGAGTGTGTCCCATCGATAATACTCGGGCCGGTAGTAATCCTTATAGATCGTGAAGTACGGAACGTTTGCCTCGACATGGGGCGGTGTCGTCCAGGACTGCCCCGGCGCGGATGCGCCGATGGTCGGCGTCCCGCTCCCTCCGCTCCAAACGTATCCATAGAAATCAATTCCGATGCCGAGCTTCTGCTTCGGCAGTCCGGCGGCGATAAAATCGTCCGCCATTTTGTCGACGGAGGGAAGCGTGCGGGCGGTGCCTGGGAATTGGACCCCCCCGTCCTTGATCGGCGAGTTGTGCCAGGTCACCCACCCGGGCCATGCGCCGGAGAAATCATACGTCATGATCAAGATCTGGTCGAAGTATTTTTCGAGAGCGGCGATGAGCGTTGGCTGCGAGGCGACGGCGGCGGTCATCAGCGGCCTGGGATTAATGGCGCTGCACCGTGTCGACAGAAGTTCGACAAACCTGGAGTACTGCTGGCTGTCATAGTCCTGGAGCACCTCCCAATCGATGTCGAAGCCGTCGTAACCGCGTGAGGTCATGAAGTTCATGAGCCTGTCGACGAAGGAATTCAGATTCGAGGGATCGGTCGCGCCCCTGAACCCGACGTCGCTGCCCCAGCCCCCCAGGGAAATCAACACTTTCTTGCCGGCGGCGTGGGCCAGGGAGACCAGCCGGGAGGAATTAATTTCGGTGATGTTGTTCGACGCAAGATCCAGCGTTCCATCGCGATTCGGGACGATGGAAAAATGGATGATGTGCGTCAACGCGGTGAAGTCGATATCATCCGCCGGCAGGCTCCCGTCATTCGCCGGTCCCTGCTTCCATCCAGCGAAGTATGCGCTCACCCACAAATCCGCAGACGGCTGGGCTTTGGCGGCTGGATCATGCGCGAGAAATCCAAACAGCAAGAGAATCAGGAACCGGCGAATTCTACTCAAGCGTTTAAACGGCGGCCATCCATTTTCTACAACATTGGGAGATGCGGGTGAGTTTCCGATCGCGGTTCAGGCGGCGTCAGGCATGGGCGGCCGTTTCACCGAGCCGACACCGGGCGTAGCCGGCCCGGCGGCCAACAACGCTGTGCGAACGAAAGCGAGGAAGATCAGCACGTTGGAAAAGAAAAGTGCGGCGGTTAGAAATCTATCAGGTCGCCTAACTCCAGTTGAAGTCCGGAGAACCAAAGGAGAAGCGTTGTGAGGGACATCTTCTTGAAGATTCCCGTGTAGGTTGTCCCCGAATAAGAGAAGTACGGAATTCGGACGGCTCTCAACACCCTTTCCAATAATACTTCCAGCGAATCGAGCCACGACTCGGGAATCAATTTAATCCTCCGCAGGATCCTCATGGGAAAGAAAAACGTCATCGCATCGACCCTTTCGAAACCGTAGGCTTTCAGCAGGCGTTCAAATTCCCACAGGTTATAGGCCTTATGCCTGTATGGAATCGGGGAAGTTTTCATGATCCACTCGGAGGCCATCGTGTGCGGTTGCGTTTCCCTCATCACATGATTGGAATTCTTAAAGAGTACAGTGCGCAGTTTGCGCCGAAATAACCAATCGAGATCGGACAGATTCCAGAGATTCTCAATGTTCACAACAAGGTGGGCCCCGGGTCTCATCACCCGCCGCAATTCTTCTATGGCCTTGTAATCGGTCAGCAGATATCCCAGCACGCCGATGCAAAGCACCAGATCGAACTTTTCGTCTTCGCAGGGCAGTTGCTCGATGTTCCCGGGCAGCAGAGAGACCCGGGACGACTGCCCGGCTTCTTCAACAAGGGCCCGGCATTTCTCCAGGATGACGTCCGAGATATCGACTCCTTTCACCTCAAACCCCATCTTCGCGAGTTCCACTACGTATACTCCGGAGCCGCAGCCCACGTCGAGGGCGGTTCCTGTTTTCAAATCGGCCAGCTCGTTCACCATTTGCATGGCGTAGATTTTTCTGCGAATGACGGCCTTCGCCAGAAGATTATCCGGCGCTTTATAGATGTCCCCCTGCCAGTAGACACTCTGGTCAAAGAATGCTTTTACGTGTGTGTCCTGCTCTTTCATAGCGTTATTCCTTTTCGTGAACCGTGAGCTGTTGCCGAAGGGGATCAGGGGATGCAACGATATTATAGAAGCTGTAGCCGTCAACCATTCGATCTCCCTCCCAGCGTTGAAAGAGAACTTTCCCTTTCGCATTTTTTACCATCGCATCGAAATTATGGACGAGTCCCGCGCCATCCCGCCGCAGCACCGATCGGGTCATTTGCGCATTATGGACCGCCGGATTCGCCGGGCCTGAGAAAGCAACCAAACGGCGCGCATGCTTGAGCATCACATCGACGAGCTTTCTTGCCAGTTCTTCGCCGACGCAAACAAGCACCCCCATGCTAAAGATAATATCAAACTGCTTATCGGCGAGATATCTATCCAAATGCGCAATATCATCGCAGATCAGGTTCACTCTGGATCCCGCTTCCCGGAGAATTGAATTTCCCTTCGCGATGGCCTGCGCGTCGATGTCGATTCCCACCAGGCGTTCCGCCGAGGGGAACAATTGTGTCTCCATGTAGCGGAGGAGGTGACCCGTTGCGCAACCGACGTCTAACACACTCTTGACGTCTTTATGCGGATCGAGGTTGCCAATTCTCAATTGTCGAATAACATCCTCGAAGATCATCCGGTGGACGGCCAGGAGCCGCGTCGTATCGAAGGGATTTGTTCTCTCGTACTGCTTCGCCGGCCCGATATGATTGGTCCAAACGAAGCGATGAAAGGCTTCCGGGTTACTCTGGGCAACATCCCGGACGAGCGCCGCCGACCACCGGTGCCGTGCCGGCACCCAGGATTGATGATCGACCCAGATCGACAGCCGCTTCCGCCGCTCCAAAGGCACGACGGATTTTAGAACTGATTGTACTATTTCCTTCCCATTCATCGAATTCGCGCTCCTGCTGATGGGTAGGCCATCCCTGCCTCGCGGATAATTGAGAGGTAGAATTAAGGCAGATTTTCTGAGAGAAGCAAGTTGAAAACGCCATGAAGAATCGAGGTCAACTCCGGCGAGTGAGTTCAGTAACTGCTGAAATACCGTTGAAAAATGCAGCGGCAGGATAGTTACAACCGGAGACCGACGAAAAACTCCCTCCGGAAGATCTATGACACTCATCGACGATAAGGACGGGAGTCCTCAGATCCATGACGACGATCGCCGATGAAGCCCTCCCCTCTCTCACCCGGCAAGATTGGGAACAGTTTAACTTGGCACACTACCTCAGGAGGAGCATCTTTTTGACCTGAGCGAACGTCTTGTCCGGATCGGAAAGCGATGCCGCCTCGAGACGGTAGAAATACACGCCGCTCGCGAGATTGCGTGCGTCGAACTCCATGATCCAGGAGCCCGATGTTTGAACGGCATTATCCACCACTTGTTTCACGACCTGTCCCAGCGTATTGTAGATTCTGAGACTTACGCGGGAGTCGACCGGCAACGCATACTGTATCTGCGTCGATGGATTAAACGGATTGGGATGGTTCTGGGAAAGCGCGAATTGTTTCACGACCGCATGGATCTGCGTCAGCTTGCCTCCTTCGGCGCCATTCCACAGAGCGCTCGGCCCCGCCGGGACTTGCGGACTGATTTTAAAATCGTCGAAGATCACCGGCGTGGGAAAGACACAACTTCGAATCGCGAAACGCCACTGGGCAGGCACGTACGTCGTATCGAGTGCGGAAATCACCTGGTTGCCGTTGATTAACCCGATCATCGACTTATTGTCGCACTGGACCCGGAACGTGATGACATCATTCACATTGACCACGACGCTCGCGCTTGCCAGAGTGCTGGCCGCGGCGTACCCCGGGCCGACGCGGTGGATTTCCAGGATATCGGTGGAGCCTGATTGTTGGAAATATCTCAACCGGTAACCGACCCCCGTATTGTAATCCAGATTGTTCATCCTTGCGTAAATAAACAGGGACGTGAAACCCGTATTTCCGCTTTTTTGTTTCAATGTGAGACTCGCTTCCGTGCCTCCGGATACCAAGCTATCCCAAATGACGCCGCCGAAGTTGAAGTTCCCCGCACTGCTCGAGGCGATGATCATAGTATTCGAAATCACCATCGCTCCGGAAGAGGGCTGATTCTGGATGAGAAGCCATTTATTCCTGCCTGCCAACGGGCCGTTCGCCGCGTTGAAATCATCTCTCAGGGTTCCCGTCATAAACGTTGCAAAGTTCCGCGTCGCAGAGTACGGACTTACCCCCGCCGCATTCTTCGCGCTGACCCTCCAGTAATAGGTGGTGCCCGGGCTCAGAGAAGTTACCTGTCTCGTCGTCGAGGTGATCGTCGAATCGTCGACGATGATCGCCGCGAAGAGCGAATCAGTCGCCAGCTGAACGCGATACGAAGTCGCACCGTTCGATGCCGTCCAGGTGAGTGATAGTGTCGTCGCCTGGCATGATGCGCCGTTGAGTGGTGATGTCGGGACCGGAGCCGGCGGCACGGTGACAATTGTGGTAAAGTTCCATGCGGACGAGAATCCGCTGCTCCCTCCTGTATTCTTCGCGCTGACACGCCAGTAGTAGAGCGTGTTGTTCGA